>NZ_DJUS01000059.1:0-18720 GCF_002438365.1 Pseudomonas sp. UBA6276 | reverse complement strand
CGTCCGGCGTGCCGACCAGCAGGTACAGCGCGCCACCGGCCAGCCCAAGGGCCAGCATCGCGATCACGAAGGGGCGGCGTTGGCCGCCGGCACGCAGCGGCCACAGCACGAGTGCCGCCACGGCAGCGGCGACGACCGCGGCACTCAGGGCCATCCAGAGACTCACCAGCGCTCCTCGCTCTTGTCCATCGGTTCGATCCCGCGGCTGCGACGGCGCACCACCCAGATCAGCACGCCCGCGCTGATCAGCAGCGCCACCGGCGGGCCGAACCATAGCAGCGCATTGCGCGCCTCCATCGGCGGCCGGTACAGCACGAACTCGCCATAGCGGTCGACCAGGAACTGCTTGATCTGCGCATCGCTGTTGCCCTGCTGCATCAGCACCAGCACTTCGCGGCGCAGGTCATGTGCGATCTGCGCATTGGAATCGGCCAGTGACTGGTTCTGGCACTGCACGCAGCGCAGCTCGGCGGCGAGTGCGTGGAAGCGGGCTTCCTCGGCGGCATCGCGGTACTGCAGCGGGGTCGGGTCGGAGACGGCCTGCGCCATCACCGGCCCAGCCACAGCCAGGGTCAGCGCTATCAGCGCGACACCGCCCAGGCAGACCAGGCGCTTACGGCGAGGCGGGCAGCGGCGGCTGGGCATTGGCATGGGCACGCTCCACCTTTTCCAGTTCCGGGATCAGCTGGGTATCGATCACGCGCTGGCTGAGCGCGCCGCTGTACTTCCAGCGCACCACGCCACTGGCGTCGACCAGGAAGGTCTCCGGCGCGGCAGTGACGCCCCAGTCGATCGCGGTACGGCCTTCGATGTCGCTCAGTACCAGCACGAACGGATTGCCCAGTTTTTCCAGCCAGCGCAGCGCATCGGCCGGCTCGTCCTTCCAGTTGTAGCCGATCACGCGCACGCGTTTGGTTTCGGCGAACCTGGTCAGGATCGGATGCTCCTCGCGGCAGGCCGCGCACCAGCTGCCCCACACGTTGAGCACGTAGGGCGCACCACGCAGCTCGGTACTGCTGACCTTGATGTGCGGGTCGTGCAGCACCGGCAGTTCGAAGGCCGGTGCCGGCTTGCCGATCAGCGCCGACGGCAGCACGTCGCGGTCCGGCGCGCCGGATTTCATCACCCCGTAGATCATCAGCCCCAGCAGCCCGAAGAAGAACAGCACCCCGATGACGATGGCCACGGGCGGCAGCGGACGGGAGGCAGTGCGGGGATCGGACACGAGAAACTCCTAGGGACGGCGGAAACGACGGTCGGCGGCGGTGACGAAGCCACCCAGTGCCATCAGCAGCGCGCCCAGCCAGATCCAGCGGACGAACGGTTTGATGTGCACGCGCACGGCCCATGCATTGTTGCCCAGCGACTCGCCGAGTGCCACGTAAACATCGCCGTTGAGGCGAGCGTGGATGCCGGCTTCGGTCATCACCTGCCCGCCACTGGCGTACAGGCGTTTTTCCGGATGCAGCAGGGCCAGCTGGCGGTCATGCTGGAACACGCGCAGGTGGCCGCGATCGGCGACGTAGTTCGGCCCCTGCTGATGGTCCACGCCTTCGAAGCGCACTTCATAGGTACCCACCACCAGCGATTGCCCGGGAGCGAGCGCGACTTCGCGCTGCACGTTCAACGCTTCCACCAGCAGCGCGCCGGCCAGGAATACGGCCACGCCGCCATGGGCCAGCAGCATGCCGACCATCTCGGCAGTGAACCTGCCGTTGCCGCGCAGGCGGGTCCAGACGAAACGCCCGGTACCCAACGCCACCCAGGCCGCACCGGTCACGCCGGCAGCGGTCTTCAACGCGCCCTGCGGCGCCATGAAGTACGCGATCACGCCCAGCAGCAGCGCCAGCCCCGCCCACGGTGCCAGCATCGCCAACCGCCGCGAGGCCTGGTCGCGCTGCCAGTTGACCAGCGGCCCGAACGGCAGGAGCGCCACCAGCGGCGCCATCAACACCACGAACAGCGTACCGAAGTAGGGCGGGCCGACCGAGACCTTGCCCAAGCCCAGCGCATCGGCCAGCAGCGGGTACAGCGTGCCGAGCAGCACCATGCCGCAGGCGGCGGCGAGCAGCAGGTTGTTGGCCAGCAGCAGGGTCTCGCGCGAGGTCGGCAGGAAGCCGCGGCGCGGATCGTCACTGGTCAGCGCGCCGGCCCGCAGCGCGTACAGCAGCAGCGCACCGCCGATCACCAGCGCCAGGAAGATCAGGATGAAGGTGCCGCGCGAGGGGTCGGCCGCGAACGAATGCACGCTGGTCAGCACGCCCGAGCGCACCAGGAAGGTGCCGAGCAGCGACAGCGCGAACGCGGCGATCGCCAGCAGCAGCGTCCAGCTGGCGAAGCTGCCACGTTTCTCGGTGACCGCCTGGGAATGGATCAGCGCCGCACCGGCCAGCCACGGCATGAAGCTGGCGTTCTCGACCGGGTCCCAGAACCACCAGCCGCCCCAGCCCAGTTCGTAGTACGCCCACCACGAACCCAGGGTGATGCCAATGCCCAGAAAGCTCCAGGCCACCATGGTCCAGGGGCGCGACCAACGGGCCCAGGCAGCGTCCAGCTTGCCGCCCAGCAGCGCGGCGATGGCGAAGGCGAAGGCGACCGAAAAACCCACGTAGCCCATGTACAGCATCGGCGGATGGACGATCAGACCGATGTCCTGCAGCAACGGGTTGAGGTCGCGGCCGTTGGCCGGAATCTGCGGTAGCACGCGGGTGAAGGGGTTGGACGTGAGGATCAGGAACAACAGGAAGCCAACGCTGATCATGCCCATCACTGCCAGCACCCGCGCCAGCATGACCTGGGGCAACTGCCGCGAGCGGATCGACACGGCAAAGGTCCAGCCGCCCAGGATCAGCGCCCACAGCAGCAAGGAGCCTTCGTGGGCACCCCATACGGCGCTGAACTTGTAATACCAGGGCAATGCGCTGTTGGAGTTCTCGGCCACGTAGCGCACGGAAAAATCGTCGCTCAGAAAGCTCGCGGCCAGGCAGGCGAATGCCAATACCAGGAAGGTGAACTGGCCCCAGGCAGCCGGCCGTGCCAGGCTCATCCACAGTCGATCACCGCGCCATGCGCCCACCAAGGGCACGCTGGCCTGAACCAGGGCCAGACACAGCGCCAGGATCATCGCCAAGTGGCCCAACTCGGGCACCAGCAGAGCACCGATCATTGTGAAGCTCCCATTCGGCCGGAATCCTTCAAGGCCTTGGTGACCTCCGGCGGCATGTATTTTTCATCGTGCTTGGCCAGTACCTCATCCGCCTCTACGACGCCGTCGGCGTTCAAGGTGCCCAGAGCGACGATGCCCTGCCCTTCGCGAAACAGATCGGGAAGGATCCCACGGTAGGTGATCGTGACGCTGTGCTGAAAATCGGTGACCACGAAGCGCACATCCAGCGAGTCGCCGGAGCGTTGCAGCGAGCCCTTTTCGACCATGCCACCGGCGCGAATGCGCGTGCCCGTCGGCGCCTCGCCATTGGCGATCTGCGTTGGCGTGTAGAACAGGTTGATGTTCTGCTGCAATGCGCCAAGGGCCAGTCCGACGGCCAGGGCGACGCCGGCCACCAGGGCGAGGATCAGCGTCAGGCGTTTGCGCCGTTGCGGTTTCACGGTCGGCCCTCCCGGCGCAGGCGTCGCGCCTCTTGTTGCAGATAGCGTCGCCGGGCCAGCAGCGGCCCGACCACGTTGACGATCAGTACCAGCAGGCACAGGCCATAGGCCGACCAGACATAGACGCCATGGCGGCCCATGCTCAGAAACTCGGCGAACGAAGTGAAGCTCATGGGCCGACCCTCGGTTTCAGCTCACCGGCCAGGTATTCCTGAACCCAGCGGCTGCGAGCCTCGCGCCGGAGCACTTCCAGGCGCATGCGCAGCAGCAGTACCGCACCGAAGAAACAATAGAAACCCAGGACCGTGAGCAACAGCGGCAGCCACATCTGCGCGGGCATCGCCGGTTTTTCGGTCAGGCTGAAGGTGGCGCCCTGGTGCAGGGTGTTCCACCACTGCACCGAGTACTTGATGATCGGAATGTTGATTACGCCGACGATGGCCAGCACTGCGCAGGCCTTGGCCGCGTTCTCGCGATTGCCGATGGCCTGGCCCAGGGCAATGAGCCCCAGGTACAGAAACAGCAGGATCAGCATGGACGTCAGGCGCGCATCCCACACCCACCAACTGCCCCAGGTCGGCTTGCCCCAGATGGCGCCGGTGGCCAGCGCCAGCACAGTCATCCAGGCGCCCACGGGGGCGGCGCATTGCAGTGCGACGTCGGCGATCTTCATCTTCCAGACCAACCCGACCACACCGGCCAGGGCCATCATCACGTAGCAGGACTGGGCAAGCATGGCCGCAGGCACGTGGATGTAGATGATGCGAAAGCTGTTGCCCTGCTGGTAATCCGGCGGAGCGAAGGCCAGGCCCCACACCACACCTGCACCGATGAGCAACGCCGCTGCCATGCCCAGCCAGGGCAGTATCCGCCCGCTCAGGGCGTGGAACGCCTTGGGCGAGCCGAGCTTGTGAAACCACGTCCAGTTCATCACCTTGTTCTTCATGACCCCGTATTCAAAAGCATGAGCCGGTCGCACACCCGGCCTCGTCCGTTCATTCGCCGACACTGATCTTGAGCCCGGCCGCGATCGCGAAAGGCGCCAGGGTCACGGCCAGTGCCGTCAGGCTGCTCAGCCACAACAGGTAGCCAGCGGTCGGCAGCTGCTGCAACGACGCCTGCAGCGCGCCAGTGCCCAGAATCAGCACCGGGATGTACAGCGGCAACGCCAGCAAGGCCAACAACAGACCACCGCGCTTGAGCCCGACGGTCAGCGCAGCCCCCACCGCGCCCAGCAAGCTGAGCACCGGCGTGCCGAGCAGCAACGAGGCCAGCAGCACCGGCAGGCATCGTTCAGGCAAGCCGAGCATCAGGGCCAGCAGCGGTGAAACCAGCACCAGCGCCAGCCCGGAGAACGCCCAGTGCACCAGCACCTTGGCCAGCACCAGCACTGGCAATGGGTGTTCGGACAGCACCCATTGCTCGAGCGAGCCGTCTTCCAGATCGCTGCGAAACAACCCGTCGAGCGATAGCAGCATCGCCAGCAACGCGGCCACCCACACCAGGCCTGGGGACAGACTTTGCAGCAGCTGCATCTGCGGTCCGACGGCCAGCGGGAACAGCGCAACCACGATGGCGAAAAACACCAGAGGATTGGCCAGCTCTGCGGGTCGCCGACACAGCAGTCGCGCCTCGCGCTTGAGCAACAGGACGAAGACACTCATGCCGCGCTCGCATCCAGTTCCAGTCGCCGGTAGCGATTCGGCGTCTGCCCCAGCACATGGTGTGTGGTCAGCACCACCATGCCGCCTTGCTCGCAGTGATCGACCAGGTGCTGCTCCAACTGCTCGACCGCCTGCGCATCGAGCGCGGTGAAGGGTTCGTCGAGAATCCATAACGGCGGGCCGGGCAGATACAGACGGGCCAACGCCACGCGGCGCTGCTGACCCGCCGAAAGGATACGGCACGGCACGTCTTCGAAGCCGCGCAGACCGATGGCCGACAGGGCCGTCCAGATCTGCTCTCGACTGGCGGGCGTATGCAGCGCACAAAGCCAGGCGAGGTTTTCCTCGGGGCTGAGGGCATCCTTGATACCCGTCGCATGGCCGATCCACAGCAGCTGACCGCCACGCTCGCTGCGCTGCGCGTGCAGCGCCGGGCTGGCAAAGACGACCTGCCCATCGGCGGGCTGCATCAGCCCGGCCAGCACGCGCAGCAGACTGGTCTTGCCACAGCCGTTGGGTCCGCACACCTGGAGCATGTCGCCCGCGGCCACCTGGACCTGCAGATGCTCGAACAGCAGGCGCCCATCGCGGTCGCAGGCAAGATCGGTGGCGTGCAGGTATGGGGTCAAGAATCCGCCTCATCGGGTTCGGTCGCAGGTTACGGCACCGTGCCGCACTCAAGTTTCGCAGGGCAAGGCCGCTATACTCCCATGGCGCTGTGTAGCAGAGCCGGCCGCCGTGGCCGCGCATTATACATGCGCAGTCTCTGCCCAAGGGCGTAACCGACACAGGTTTCATCATGCCTGACCTGATCAGCAACCTCGCCGCGCTTCCCACCGCCAGCGGTGCCGCGCGCGTCAGTGCGTCGAACACCGAGACGGTGAAGATCACCCAGCCCCTGGACAGCCTGCTGGCCCTGGGCGAGACGGTCGATGCCGAAGTGGTGTCGGTCAAGGCCGGCGCGCAGGACTTTCAGTTGCTGTTGCGCCTGAGTCTGGCCGGCGGCGGCGTGGCGACGATCACCGCCAGCAGCCTGCAGCCCGTGCCCCAAGGCACTGCATTGCTGGTCTCGCACCTGGCCGGTGGCGCGGCGTTGGTCACCACCCAGGAACGCGGCAATGGCGCACCGGTGCCCCTGACACGCATAGACACCCAGGCCCTGCCGGTCGGTACGCTGTTGCAGGGCAAGGTCAGCAGCAGCCAGATGCTGCCGCAGATCGCCGGGCAACCGGCGGTGTACAAAGCGATGGTGACCTTGCTCAATACGGCCCAGGCCGGCAACATTCTGGCCATCGAGAGCCCCCAGCCACTGCGCCTGGGCAGTCTGCTCAGCGCCCAGGTGATGAGTGACCAGAGCCTGAATTTCGTGCCCTTGAGCGGGCGCATGGACCAGTTGGCCGTGGCCCAGCAACTGGGGGCCCAGCAAGCCCGGCAGGGTTCGCTCGACAGCCTGCTGAGCCTGGTGCAGAACCTGAGCCAGAACCCCGACCTGGCGCCGCCGACCCGCGCCGGCCTGGAACGCCTGTTGGCCAGCCTGCCGGAGGTGCAGCAGATGGCCGATCCGAAAACCGTCGCCCAGGCCGTGGTCGCCAGCGGCGCGTTTCTGGAAGCCAATCTGCTCAACGGACAACCGGCCCCCGATCTCAAGTCGGCGCTGCTGCGCCTGATGGCGCAGATCGCGCCGGGCGCGCTGCCCAATCCGGCGGCACAACCGGCGGTGGCGGCCAATGTCCTCGCTCAGGTCTTGCCGGGCCGGGTGCGCAATGCCCTGAATGCCTGGGGGCAGGTCAGCGAAAAGACCGTGCCGGTGAGCTTCCCCCTGCCCGCCCGTACCGCGCAGAAAGGCGAAGGCGAAGACGACCTCGAACACCTGCTGCGCCTGGCCGGTGCAGCGGTGGCGCGGCTGCAGAGCCATCAGCTCGCCGGTCTGGAGCAAACCGGGCGCACCCCCGATGGGGCCACGCAGACCACCTGGCAACTGGAAATTCCCATGCGCCATCTGCACGACTTCATCCCGCTGCAGGTCAAGGTGCAACGCGAAGACCCGCCACCGGACCAGCAACCCCCTGACAAGAACGAGCCCAGGCCCGCCCAGGAAAAGATCTGGCGGCTGGACCTGGCCTTCGATCTGGACGCACTGGGCCCGCTCCAGGTGCAGGCGCAACTGGCCCACGGCAGCCTGTCCAGCCAACTGTGGGCACAGCGTCCGGCTACCGCCCTGCTGATCGAGAACCAACTGGACAATTTGCGCCAGCGCCTGCAAGCCACCGGCTTGAACGTGGCTGATCTGCAATGCCATCAAGGCAGCGCACCGCAAGGTGCACGGACGCGACTGGAGCAACGCTGGGTGGATGAAACCGCATGAGCGAACGAGCCCCGCGCCAAGCCATCGCCCTGCGCTACGACGGCCAGAAGGCCCCTACCCTTACCGCCAAGGGCGACGATGAGCTGGCCGAAGCGATCCTGGCGATGGCCCGCGACTATGAAGTGCCGGTTTACGAAAATGCCGAGCTGGTGAAGATGCTCGCACGCATGGAACTGGGCGACAGCATCCCCCACGAGTTGTATCTGACCATCGCAGAGATCATCGCCTTCGCCTGGCACCTGCAGGGCAAGACCCCTGCCGGGTTCGAGCTTGCGCCCGCGCCGAGCGAGCGCGACATCACCCCCAAGGCCCCGTAGCACCTGGGCCTTGGGGCTTTCCCAAGGCTTTGGACCAAGCCTGCGTCCGGCGTCTCCGAGGCCCTCCCGAGACCGGTTCCCCGGCCACACCGGCAGCCGCTGCCCTACATAGTTACCACGTCCCTTGGCTGCGCCAACCGAATCATGGCCTGGCACGACTTTCCGTGCCTACAGAGGAATACCGCCATGACTTCCCGATTCATCAGCGCGCAAGGCGTTCAAACCGTCCGCGACTCCCTCAAGGATTACCCCCGGCCCGACCGCGCCGCCGCCGATGCGGTGCGCGCGTGGGCCTTGAAGCAAGGCCTGGACCTGAACCCGGACAACGTCGATGCCGTTACCCTGCACTATCAAATCAAGGGGCAACGCTGCATCGCCCGTGTCGTGCAAAAGCTCACCCTGACTCAGGCACTGTTGTCCAACTGGCAGGGCGAGTCGGACAACAACCTGATCGGCGCTGCGCTGCACGAGGCCTGGGCGGGCCATCCACCGCCTTATCCGATCACCCTGGTCGACCACCTGGACGAACACAGCCTGTTCGACAACAGCGCCGAGTACCTGGTGTACAACGGCCTCTATCGGCAGGTCAGCCCGGCAAGCTATGACGCGGCGCACCATGTGCGGCTGGGCGCCGAGGCGTTTCAAAGCTTCATCTGGCACCTGGACTTCCACAAACCCTACAAGCAGATGCTTAAGACCTACTGGAAAGACGGGCTGCAGGCGTACCGCGATGCGGCCAAGGTCAATTTCATCGCTGCCTGCAACATGCAGATCAGCGAAGCCAGCCTCTCCGATGCCGGCCGCGTCCTGGCCTGGCAGGTCGCCGGCCTGCTGCCGCGTCCACATGGCGTACACGTCGCCTGTCTGAACATCTACGGTTATGTCGCCACCAACCTGTTGTGCCTGAAGAACAACGAGACGGGGCTGACCCTGCTTTACATCCCTGGCAACAGCGCGCCGTTCCACGAGTTCACCGACGAATCGTCGATGGCACGCTGGGTGGCCGAGCAGTGCTGGCATCCGCGTACCCGTCAAGCGCTGGAAGACCATTTTCCACCCGGTGACGAGGCCGATACGCTGGGCTTCAGCGGACTCAATACCGCGCTGACGGGGCTGGGCCTGTACCCCGGCTATCACCATTTCGATCCTGACAAGCATCCCGGTTTCGCCACCAGCGGCCTGTGGGTGCCGCACGACACGGTCAATTACCGGACCAGCAAATACAGCCCGCCCATCGAAGGCGACCTGTTCATGGCCATGGCTCGCCATCAGAAGAAGCGCAGCGAGCAGGATGCCGAGTTCATCATCAACACCGACAGCTCGGTGACCAAGGAAAAATGGCGCGGTTATTTCACCTCGGCAATCAACACCCTGGCACCGATTGCGATGGTGGTGCCGGAACTGGCGCCGATCTTTGCCCTGGGCGGCATCGTTCAACTGGGCCTGGGTCTGGATCGGGCGATCAACGGCAAAACCCTGGAGCAGCGCGCAGCAGGCGCGGACGATGCCATCTGGGGCCTGCTCAACGCGACGCCCCTGCTGCACGTGCAGATCCCGGAACGGCCGGCCATCTTCCGTTTCAAGCGACCCGAGTTCGTCATCCCGGCACGCATCAATGGTCAGATCGGCTACCCCTTGAGCCCGGTCCAGCCGCCACACCTTCCACCGATCGAACCGATTCTGGAGGAGGCCTTCAGCCTGCCCACCGCCGTGGCACCCGTCGCCGAAGCGCCTCGAGACATCGCCGATGCAGTGATCAGAGTGCCAAGCTACAGTGGCAAAAAAGATGTTCTGGAATGCGAAATCGGTGGCTATGTGGCCGACGTCCATTACGACATCGAATATAACGCCTTCGTCCACAGCTCGGACCTCAACGAGATCGAACCACCCTACTACATCGCACCGCGGCCCGGTGAACGGTCACTGACGCGCCTGAAGGACGTCGACCGCCCGGTCACCGATGCCCAGCGCATGGAGACCCTGCAGGGCCTGGGGGTCGATTTGATATTGCCCATGAGTCTTGGCGAGTTGCGGCCGCCGGCGATGAAACCCATTCCCAAGCAGATCTCCTGCATCTGGGTGGGCGACAAGGTGATCAGTCAGCCGCTCCTGGAGAATGTAGGGCGCAATGCGGCCTTGTTGCGCGAAAGCGATTACGCGTATCGCATATACCTCTCCACGGCCTCGCCCGAGGTCTATGCGCGCAATGTCGAGTTACTGGCCCAGCACGCGCCGTCCATGCAGGTCCTGCCGCTTGAATCTCAGCCGCTCTATGCTGAGTTCAAACAAAGCCGCTACTACCGTCAATACAAGGCTGCCATCGACGGCAATGGCGGCGTGGGTACCAATTTCGCGTCGGCATCGGATGTGCTGCGTTATCGAGTGCTTTACAGCGAAGGCGGGCTGTACATGGACATGGATGACAGCATTCTGCGGCCTGGGCAGCGAACGCCGCTCGGGCAGCCCGCCGAGTCCATCGACGCGGTGCCCCTGCAGACCTCGAACAGAGGCTTGATTCTGTCCGTGCCGATGTCAAACGAAACCCTGGGCATGAACATCCAGTATGGCAACAGCATGATCGGCAGCCACGCAGGCAACCCGACCTTGAATGCGATATCGGACACCATGCTGGAACGCTTCGAGGCACAACCGGATTTCTATGACAGCCGTCCGGATCCGCGCCAGGATCTGGAGGGTTTCCATCGCTATGCCATCGACTTGAACCATATCAGCGGCCCCGGCGCGCTAAACGACGCCATTACTCACCGGCTACTCGAGCTGGCGCAGTTTCGCGAAGTGTGGAATATCTCGGCACTGCCGATAAGGGACAACACGGGTGTGCTCGACTGGTCCGGGTTCCGCGAAGCCTATCAGGCACTGACCCCGCTGAACCGGTTTTCCCAGGTCGGCAGCAATTTGAGCTGGGCGCACACCTGATTGATACCTCCCCTACATAATCACCGCGCTCGCGGTCGTCCATAACGCCACCCTCCAAGGCCTCTACAGCAGGCCTTGGAGCCTTTCATGCACGCCAACACTCCCGCTATCAATGCCCACGCCGTTGCCTTCGCACGCGCGCTCGCACCCGAACTGCCGCGGCCCGACCATTGCGCTGCCGCAGCCCTGACCCAGTGGGCCAAACGCTGCGGCATGATCCTGGATCCCGACCAGATCGACGTTGTCACGCTGCACTACCAGCAGCATCGGGGTATCTGGCAGGCCGTCGTGGTCCAGCAACTGTCCCTGAGCCAGGCACTGATCGAAAACTGGCAAGGCGAATCGACCAACAACCTCTTCGGCGCCCTCCTGCATTCACCCTGGGCTGGACACCCACCGCCAACGCCACTGCTGATCACCGATAGACTGCACAGCCGCGCTGCACCGCAATACGGTCAGGATTACCAAGTGTTCAACGGCCTGTACCGACGTACCCATCCAATGCGGTACGACGCCGACAATCGCCTGAACCTGCCCGCCGAAAGCTTGCAGGCATTCATCTGGGAGCAGGACTTTCACACGCCCTACAAACAGACACTGGATGCTTTCTGGCGCGAACATTTCCAGGCCTATCGCAAGGCAGCTTTGCTGGGTTTCATGGCCGCGAGCAACCGTCAGGCCATGCAAGGCAGCCTGTCGGCTGCCGGCCAGCGGCTGACCTGGCAAGTCGCAGGCCTGGTGCCCCCGCCACGCTGGTCGGATTACGGCCGAACGGCGCAGACTCGCTCGGTCATGCGCGTGGCGCCGCTGAACATCTATGGCTATCCGGCCACGGATATTCTGTGCATGAGCAATGCGCACACCGGCCTGACCGTGCTGTACATCCCCGGCAATAGCGCGCCGTTTCACGAGTTCGTCGACGAGCCCTGCATGAAGGTGTGGATCGCCGAGCAGTGCCGGGATGCCGCCAAACGTGAGGCCTTGCAGGCCCATTTCGCGCCACGCGATGTGGACGACGGCCTGAGCTTCAGCGGTTTGGCCACGGCTCTGCGCGGACTGGGGCACTACCCTGACGCTGATCGCCTGCCTGACAGCCACGCCGGTTTCGCCACCAGCGGCGTCTGGCATCCGCAGTCCACCATCAACTACAAGCCCGACAAACACAGTCCTGCGATTACCGGCGATGTCTTCACCGCGCTGACCAAGCGTCAGCAGAAGCGCTGCTATCAGGACGCCGACTTCATCATCACCCGTGATCGCGACGTGGAAAAAGCACAGTGGCGGCACTACTTGAGTTCGGCCATCAACACACTGGCGCCGCTGGCCTGCATCGTGCCGGAACTCGCGCCGCTGTTCGCGGTGGGAGGGTTCGCGCAGTTCGGGCTGGCGCTGGACGCCACGATACAGGCCAAAACCCTGGAGCAGCGCGTGGAGGGCGCCGAAGGCCAGGTCTATGGTCTGCTCAATGCGTTGCCGATGTTGCACATGGCGACGCTCAAGGCGTCGATCTTTCGCTTCGAAGATCCCGCCATGGTGCCGGCCTACGAGCCGCAGGATTTCGTGCCGCCACGCAAAATCAACGGTCAGATCGGCTACCCCTTGAGCCCCACCGCACCGCCGCGCCTGCCGGTCTTGTCGGCAGACGAGCTGAAAGCGTTCTTTTCATTACCCTCCCATGTCGAGCCGCTGCCCGGAGGCGACCCTCGAATCGGCGAAGCGGTCATCCGCCTGCCCAAATACGACGGGGGCTACGACGTTCTGGAAAGCCAGGTGGATGGCTACCTCACCTCACTGGCCTGGGATGTGGAAACCAACACCTTCGTACCGCGTTCGGGCTTGAACGACGTGGAGCTACGTCATCTTCAGGCGCCAGCACAGGGTCGCCAGATGGTGGACGTGGCAGCGCCAGCCACTGCCAGCCTGAAGCAGCGAGAAGACACCCTGCTGGCCCTCGGTGTGGACCTGAAACTGCCCGTCAATCTCAGCGATCTGAAACCTGAAGGTGGCACGCCGATTCCGAAGAAGATTTCCTGCGTATGGGTAGGCAACAAGCTTATCGGACCTGAAATCCTGGAAAACCTGGGTAACAACGCGGCCATCGTCAAAAACTCTGCCTATGACTACCAGCTGTACCTGACCCAGACAAACCCGCAGGTCTACGCGCAGAATGTCGAACGACTGGCCCGCCACGCCCCGGGCCTGAAGATCCTCGCGCTGGAACAGCAGCCGTTCTATACCCAGTTCGCCGACAGCCAATACTTCGCCCAATACCAGGCCGCACTCGACGGCAACGGCGGCGTGGCCACCAACTATGCGTCGGCCTGCGACGTGTTGCGTTATCGCCTGCTGCAGGCCGAAGGCGGCGTGTACATGGATGTGGATGACAACCTGCTGCGGCCGGGCCAGCGGGCCGAATACGAAGGCGTTGCTTTCGGTGCGCCCGCCGTACATCTCGACGAAGCACGGTTGTTGGCGACACCCGAAAGCCTGGTGCTGTCCACGCCCGTGTCCAATGAACTGATGGGCATGCGCCATGAATTCAACAACAGCTTCATCGGCAGCCATGCCGGCAATCCGACGCTGGATGCAATCAGTGACGAGATCCACGCACGGTACCAAGCCAACCAGGATTTCTATCACAGCCGCCCGGACCGGGAGGCCGACCCGCAGGCCTTTGCCCAACATGCTCGACGGCTGAGCTACATGACCGGCCCCCGGGTGTTGAACGACATCATCCAGACACGCCTACCGTACCTGAAGGTCTTGGCGCAGCTGCGCAACTTTGCCGTGTGTCCGACCGTGAATGGGCATCTGATCGCGGAAAAATCCGCCATCGGCGAGGCGTTCAGGCAGTGCCTGCCGTTGGAGTCCATCGGGATGGTACGCGGCAGCCTGAGCTGGGCCTCTACCTGATAGAAGCGCTGCGAGCACACCGCGATTGCACTGGGCTGGGGGATGGCCGGGACCGAATCAACCGCGGTGCAGCTTGCTCATGAGTTCGGCCTCGGCCTGGGTCAGGCCGCAAGCCTGGGTCAGCTCATCCACCGAGGCGCCCATGGCCACCAACTTGCCAGCTTGGGCAAACGACAAGCTGCCCGGGTCGCGTTGCTCGAGTTGCGCCAGCTTCTCGGGCAGCGGTCCGACCACCGCGCGCAGTTCGTGCAGCGCTTCGCCCAGACGCACGTTGAGGTTTTGGTAGTCATCCAGGCGCTTGGTCAGCTCGCGCAGCCGCTGATCACGCAGCGCGTCGCCGGCCGCCTGCTCGGCGGCCAACAGGCGCTGGCTTTTCTGATAGGACAGAAACAATGACACCGTTCCGACCCACAGCACTGCCAGCAGGACTACCGCGACCTCGAAGATCACTCAGATATTCTCCAGCTCGGACCACTCTTCTTCGGACATCATCTTGTCCAGCTCTACCAGAATCAGCAACTCGCCGTTCTTGTTGCACACGCCCTGGATGAACTTGGCCGACTCGTCGTTACCGACGTTGGGCGCGGTCTCGACTTCGGACTGGCGCAGGTAGACGACCTCGGCGACGCTGTCGACCAGAATCCCCACGACTTGCTTGTCGGCCTCGATGATGACGATGCGCGTATTGTCGCTCACATCGCTGGACTGCAAACCGAACCGCTGGCGCGTATCGATCACCGTGACCACGTTGCCACGCAGGTTGATGATGCCCAGCACGTAGCTGGGTGCACCGGGCACCGGCGCGATTTCGGTGTAGCGCAACACCTCCTGCACCTGCATCACATTGATGCCGTAGGTTTCATTGTCCAGACGGAAGGTGACCCATTGCAGAATCGGATCTTCGGAACCTTGGGCAGACGACTTCTTCATGCTACTAACCCCTCAAATGCCTTGACGGCGGCGTGTTCATTCAATGCTTTATGACCGTGTTGGTGCTGCTGGTGGCAGGCTTGCCCGGCGCCGAATCGACCGCGCGCAGATGCCGCGCACCGCCACTGGCGATCAGTTCCGCCAGCTCGGCGACGTCCAGCAGCGCGCACATATGTTCGATGACCGTTCCTGCCAGCCATGGGCGCTGGCCACGCTGGCCGCGCCACTTGATCTCGCTGGGGTCCAGGCGCAGCGAGCGACTGACCTGATGCACGGCCAGGCCCCACTCGTAGCCCTGCACCGAAATGACGTACTGCAAGCCTTCGCGAAAGTCATCGCGGTAGCGATCGGGCATGACCCAGCGCGCGGTGTCGAGCACCTTCAGGTTGCCGCTGTTGCTGGGCAGGATGCCGAGAAACCAGTCAGGCTGGCCGAACAACGGCGTCAGGGTCTGACCGGCCAAGGCGTAGATCGAGCCCAGGCACACCAGCGGTACCGCCAGGGTCAACCCGGCCACGTCGAACAGCAGGCACTCGAACGGCTCGGCCGCCCAAGTGGGACGGCCATCGACCGCTGCCAGCAACGGCCGTGTGGTGGCAGTCGGCAGATGGACGTCGGCCACGGGCGAGACGCGTTCGGGCTCGGCGGTGGACAACGGATCGGCGACCGGCATGGGTATTGGCGCTGACTGCAATGGCACTGGTTCTGGTTCCGGTACCGGTACCGGTTCGACGGCTGGAGCTGGCGTCGACTGCAGACTGAGGGCGTCGCGCGCCTGCTCCTCGAGCACGGCGGCCTGGAATTCGTCGAGCCGGTCCAGGCTGGGTTCCGGTTCGAGTGCTTCGGTGGCTTCGTGCAACAGGCTGTCCAGATAGGACTGCAAGGCCACCTGCGGCCGCTGGGCAATATCGACGGGACGGTTCATCAGGCTACCTGCGCGACAAGTTGTTGAGCCAGCAAGTGCTTGAGCAAGGCACGGTAGGCGACCACGCCGCGGCTCTTGCCGTCGAAGCGCGAGGGTGTCTGTCCGGCCCGGCTGGCATCGCGCAGACGGGTGTCGACCGGGATGTAGCCCGGCCACAGATGTTGCGGGTAATCGTCGCGCAGGGTGCGCAGGGTGCTCAGCGATGCCTGGGTACGACGGTCGAACAGAGTCGGGATGATGCTGTACGGCAACGCCTGGCGCCGCGAACGGTTGATCATGGTCAAGGTGCTGACCATGCGTTCCAGGCCCTTGACTGCCAGATGCTCGGTCTGTACCGGAATCACCAACTGCTGGCTGGCCGCCAAGGCGTTGACCATGAGCACACCCAGCAACGGTGGGCTGTCGATCACGGCGTAGTCGAAATCCTGCCACAGTTGCGCCAGCGTCTTGGCGATCACCAGGCCAAGCCCGCTCTGCCCTGGCTGTTGCCGCTCCAGCGTGGCCAGTGCGGTACTCGACGGCAGCAGCGATACGTTGGTTTCACTGGTCGGCAGCAGCAACTGGTGAGCGAGGCCTGCGGGCACCGCGCCCTTGTGCAGGAACAGATCGAAACAGCTGTGCGCCAGCTCGTCCGGATTGTGCCCGAAATAACTGGTCATCGAGCCGTGTGGATCGAGATCGACCACGACCACGCGCTTGCCTGCCTCGGCCAGCAAACCCGCCAAGGCGATCGAGGTCGTGGTCTTGCCGACCCCGCCTTTTTGATTGGCTACTGCCCAGACTCTCATGATGGTGGTTTCCCCTCGGTCAACAGCCACCGAGACAGTGATGCTTCATTTATGGGCCGGGCGGCGGACTTTTGACAGAGCCAGCCGCCGACGGCGCGTTTAGCGGCGTCAGTGCAGTTTGTGTGCCAGCACGACGCAACGCCGCATCCGGCTGCGCATTGGCACTGCCGGAACTGGTGATGCTGCGACGTACGTCCAGGTTGCGTGAAATGACCAGCACCACTCGACGGTTGCGCCCTCGCCCATCGGCGGTGGCATTGTCGGCCACCGGCTGGAACTCGCCATAGCCCACCGCAGCCATGCGCCGTGGGTCGATCCCCTCCAAGGCCATCATGCGCACGATACTCGCCGCCCGTGCGGTCGACAGCTCCCAGTTGGTCGGGTACTGCGCCGTGCTGATGGGCTGGTTGTCGGTGAATCCCTCGACATGCACCGGGTTGTCGAAAGGCTTGAGAATGGTCGCGACCTTGTCGATGATCGAAAACGCCATGTCGCTGGGCATCGCATCGCCGCTGCCGAACAGCAGGCTGGACTTGAGCTCGATCTCGATCCACAGCTCGTTGCCCCGGACCGTCAATTGATCCGAGGCGATCAGGTCGCCGAATGCCTGACGCACATCGTTTGCGATGGTCTGCAGTGGATCGGCCGCCTCGCCGATGGCCGCTTCCGACTGCTCGCTGTCGGTCACCAACGGCTGCGCCGGGCGGGTCGTCAAGGGTCGCTCCTCGCCGATAGGGATTGGCCGCGGGCTGCGGTCCGGGTCGTTGAAGACCCCGACCAGCGCTTGCGAGAGCACCTTGTACTTGCCTTCGTTGATCGACGAGATCGAATACATCACCACGAAGAACGCAAACAGCAAGGTGATGAAATCGGCGTAGGACACCAGCCAACGCTCATGATTCTCCGGCTCTTCAACGCGACGACGACGGGCCATGGCTTGCTCTCCTAGTCGAGGTAGCCTTGCAGCTTCATTTCGATGGAGCGCGGGTTCTCGCCCTCGGCGATGGATAGCAGCCCTTCGAGCAGCATTTCCCGATAGGCCGCCTGACGCTGGGCCAATGCCTTGAGCTTGTGAGCCACCGGCAACAGCAGCAGGTTGGCGCTGGCCACGCCATAAATGGTCGCCACGAACGCCACGGCGATACCATTGCCCAGCTGGCTGGGATCGGCCAGGTTGCCCATGACATGGATCAGCCCCATGACCGCGCCGATGATGCCAATGGTAGGTGCATAGCCACCCATGCTTTCGAACACTTTGGCCGCTTGCAGATCGCGGGTTTCGCGGTTGTACAGATCGACTTCGAGAATGCTGCGGATGGTTGCCGGTTCGGCGCCATCGACCAGCAGCTGCAAGCCCTTGCGGGCATAGTCGTCGGGCTCGGCTTCGGCGCTGGCTTCGAGGCCCAGCAAGCCTTCCTTGCGCGAGACCAGGCTCCAGTTCACGACGCGATCGATACCGCCGGCCATGTCGATCCGGGGCGGAACGAGGATCCAGCGGACATTGTGCAAGGCCCGCTTGAACGCGCTCAGGGGCGACTGGATCAGCGCCGCAGCCAATGTTCCCCCAACCACGATCAGCGCCGCCGGACCGTTGAGCAGAGCCGACAGATGGCCGCCTTCGAGAAAGTTACCACCAATGATGGCGACGAACGCGAGGATGATCCCGATCAGGCTCAAGACATCCATCAGCCGCACGCCTCGACCAGGTGCCGACCGATGTCGTCGAGGCTGTAGACGGCGTCGGCCAGGCCGGCCTTGACGATGGCCATGGGCATGCCATAGATGACGCAACTGGCTTCGTCCTGGGCCCAGATCTGACTGCCGCCCTGCTTGAGCAGACGCGCGCCCTCTCGCCCGTCGGCGCCCATGCCGGTGAGTACCACCGCCAACACCTTGTCGCCGTAGGACTTGGCTGCCGAGCCGAAGGTGATGTCCACGCACGGTTTGTAGTTCAGCCGCTCGTCACCCGGAAGGATCTTCACCGCGCCACGGCCGTCGATCATCATCTGCTTGCCGCCGGGCGCCAGCAAGGCCAGCCCGGGACGCAACACGTCACCGTCTTCGGCTTCCTTGACGGTAATCCGGCACAGTTTGTCCAGCCGCTCGGCGAAGGCGCGAGTGAACGCGGCCGGCATGTGCTGGACCAGCACGATGGGCGTTGGAAAATGCGCAGGCAGTTGGGTGAGCACACGCTGCAGGGCCACTGGCCCGCCGGTGGAAGTACCGATCGCCGCCAGCTTGTAGGCGTTGCGCTTGGGTGCGGGAGAGCGGCTGG
>NZ_DJUS01000060.1:0-51327 GCF_002438365.1 Pseudomonas sp. UBA6276 | reverse complement strand
AGCTCCAGCATGCCGCGGCGGCTGTGCCAGTAAAGCCGGTTGAGTTCAACGTTTTCGACCATGGGGGGCTCCTTGAATAGGCGCGCAGTATACAGACGCGCCGATGGGGTGTCAGGGCGGCAGGGATAGCATTCCCCCGGTGCGGGGCTCTATGATGATGTCCATTCTTTTCAACTCAGCGATAACCCATGTCCGATACCGCTATGTTCTGCACCCTGGCCCACGAGGGCGTCCTGGCCGTTCGCGGCTCGGACGCCAGCAAGTTTCTGCAGGGCCAGCTGACCTGCAATCTCAACTACCTGGACGAGCACACTGCCAGCCTCGGTGCGCGCTGCACCCAGAAAGGCCGCATGCAGTCCAGCTTCCGCATCCTGTTGCAAGGCGATGGCTGCGTGCTGGCCATGGCCCGCGGCCTGGTCGAAGCGCAGTTGGCCGACCTGAAAAAGTACGCCGTGTTCTCCAAGTCCAAATTGACAGACGAAAGTGATGCCTGGGTGCGTTTCGGCGTACAGCATGGCGATGGCGCGCTGACTGCTCTGGGCCTGCAACTGCCCCTGGAAACCGACGCGGTGGTGCGCCATGGCGCGCTGATCGCGGTACGGGTATCCCCCGCCCGAGCCGAGCTGTGGGCGCCTGCCGAGCAAGCGGAAAATCTGGCCGCGCGGCTGGGTGAACAATTGGCTCAGGGCTCGCTCGACGAGTGGCTGCTGGGGCAGATCCGCGCCGGTATCGGTCAAGTAGTGGAACCGACCCGCGAGCTGTTCATCCCGCAGATGCTCAACCTGCAGGCCGTGGGCGGCGTGAGCTTCAAGAAGGGTTGCTACACCGGCCAGGAAATCGTCGCGCGCATGCAGTACCTGGGCAAGCTCAAGCGCCGCCTTTACCACGTTCGACTGGCCGGCTCGACACGACCGGAGCCAGGTACCGGGTTGTTCTCGCCGGTGCACGGCAGCGCCATCGGCGAGATCGCCCTGGCCGCACCGACGAGCGATGGCTACGAGGCCCTGGCGGTCCTTCAGGACAACGCCGTCGAAGATGGTCGCATCCACCTGGGTAGCCTGGAAGGTCCGGCGCTGGAACTTCTCACCCTGCCCTATACACTTGATCGAGACCGAGAAATCCAGCGCTAGCAGCGTCCTGCCCAGCGCTAGCAGCGCCCTGCAAAGGGCCTGCGCACTCTACCACCGCGATGCCGAGGCGCCGAATGAACCAGCTGGCAGATACAGTACAACGCGACTTGCTGGCCGCCATCGAGCGAGACGACCTGGTTTTGCCGACCATGCCGGAAGTGGCCATCAAAATCCGCGAAGCGGCGGAGGACGACAACGTCAGCGTCAATCGCCTCAGCCAGGTCATCGGTCAGGACGCGGCGCTCTCGGCGCGTCTGCTCAAGGTGGTCAACAGCCCGCTGCTGCGGGCCAGCTTCGAAGTGACCGACGTGCGCACGGCGATCAATCGCCTGGGTGTCAACTACAGCAGCAACCTGGCCATCGGTCTGGTGATCGAGCAGATTTTCCATGCCCGCGCCCCTGCCGTGCAGAGCCGCATGCGTGAGGCCTGGCGAACCAGCCTGGAGGTTGCGGGCATGTGCACCGAACTGGCGCGGCGTTTCACTTCGCTCAAGCCCGACCGCGCCGCCCTCGCCGGCCTGGTGCACCAGATCGGCGTACTGCCGATTCTGACCTACGCTCAGGAGCGCAACGAACTGCTCTCTGACCCGGTTTGCCTCAGCCATGTGATCGAGCACATTCACCCTCGGATTGGCGACCGTATCCTGCGCAAATGGGATTTCCCGGCGATGCTGGCGAAGGTGCCCGGCCAGTTTCTCGATCTGAACCGGGACAACACCGAAACCGATTACGGCGACCTGGTGATGATCGCCACCCTGCTGCGCCTGCCGCACAACACCGGCCTACCGACCCTGGTCGAGCACCCGGCGTATCAACGCCTGGAGATCAAGCAGAGCCCGGTGCTGCTGGCCAGTGACTTGATGCACGCACAGACGCTGCTCAGCTAGAGCGGAAAGTCGACACGCACTTTCAAACCGCCTCGGGCGCCATCGTGCAGGCTGATCCGCGCCATGTGGGCGCGACAGATCTCGCCGACGATCGCCAGGCCCAGCCCGGTACCGGCGCTGTGCGGGTTGCGCCGATAGAAACGCTCGAACACGCGATCGCGCTCATCTGCCGGAATACCCGGCCCGTCGTCCTCCACTTCGAGGATGCCGGGGGCCAGCACGCGCAGGATGACGTTGCCGCCAGCCGGGGTATGGGCCAGGGCGTTGTCCACCAGGTTGCTGAGCAATTCGTTGAGCAACGTCGGCTCGCCGCGCAGCCAGATCGGCTGATCGGCCTCCAATGCCAGAGCCACCCCCCGGCCATGGGCCAGGGGCGCCATGGCCATGCCCAGCTCGCGCGCCAGCTGGCTCAGGTCCAGACGCTGGGCGCCGCCTTCGGCAATGGCCCGGGCGCCGTTCTCGACCCTGGCCAGGGACAGCAACTGGTTGGCCAGGTGGGTCAGCTTGTCGGTGCCCTGCACCGCTTCCTGCAACGTAGTCCGCCAGACCTCCGGCTGCTCGGCACGCAAGCCTAGCTCGACGCGTGCCTTGAGCGCGGCCAGCGGCGTACGCAACTCATGGGCGGCATCGGCGATGAACTGCGCTTGCCGCTCGAACTGAACGCGCAGACGTTCGGTGAAATGGTTGAGCGCCTGCACCAAGGGCCACAGCTCGCGCTGCACCTCCACCAGCGGCAAGGGGCGCAGGTCATCGGGCTGACGGTCCTCGACTTCGTCGCGCAGGCGCTCCAATGGCCGCAACGCTGCGCTGACCGTGATCCACACCAGCAGCAACGCGCCGATGCCCAGCATGCCCAGACGCAACAGGGTGTCGGCCATCAGGCTGCGAGCCATGGAGACGCGCGCCTCTTCGGTCTCGGCCACGCGAATCTCGGCCATGCCGATCATGTTCGGCTCGCTGACGGCCTTGAGCAGGCTCACCACGCGCACGTCCTGGCCCAGGTAGCGACCGCTGTAGAAGGTGGCCAGGGCTGGATAATCGTCCGTGCGCGGCGTGCCCTTGGGCGGCGCCGGCAGGTTTTCGTAGCCGGAGATCAGTTTGTGGTCGATGTCGTTGACCTGGTAATAGATACGCCCGGCGCTGTCGTAGGCGAAGGTATCCAGCGCCACGTAGGGCACGTCTGCGCTGAGTGTGCCATCGCGCTGGGACAGCCCGGCGGCGATGGTACGCGCCGACGCCAGCAGGGTTCGATCATAGGCCGTATCGGCCGCCTCCCGACCATTCCAATAGGCACTCAGGCCGCTGGCCAGCATGAGGAAGACCAGCAGCATCGCAAGGTTCCACAGCAACCGCCAACGCAGGCTGCTGACCTCACGCATCGCGGCTTTCCAACAGGTAGCCCAGACCCCGGAAGGTGACGATGGCGATCGGCTGCTTGTCGAGTTTCTTGCGCAGGCGGTGCACGTAGATCTCGATGGCGTCGGCACTGGCCTCTTCGTCCAGGCCGAACACCTGGGCCGCCAACTGCTCCTTGCTCATCACCCGTCCTGGCCGGGCGATCAGCGCTTCGAGCACCGCCTGCTCGCGGGAGGTCAGGGTCAGCAGCTCCTTGCCCAGGGTGAAACGGCGCGTATCAAGATCGTAGGCCAGCGGACCGCAGCGCTGCTGCCGCTCTCCTCCAAGCACGGTGCGCCGTAGCAGCGCCTTGACCCGGGCTTCGAGTTCGGTGAGCTCGAACGGCTTGGCCAGGTAGTCGTCCGCGCCCAGGTTCAGACCATGGACGCGGTCCTTGACGTCGCTGCGCGCGGTGAGCATCAAGACCGGCAGGTTCTTGCCCCGCGCCCGCAGGCGCGCCAGCACCTCGAAACCATCGAGCCTGGGCAGGCCGACATCCAATATGGCGGCAGCGTATTCCTCGCTGGCCAGGGCCAGGTCCGCAGCCACGCCGTCGTGCAGCACATCGACGGTCAGGCCGGTGGCCTTGAGCGCCTGGGCGACACTTTCGGCCAACTGCAGGTGATCTTCTACAAGCAGGACACGCATCGGTATTCCTCACGGCCAATCTTTTTCAGGTCGAGATGATGTCGCCGCAGTACGATGTTGGCTGCCACCGAAACCTTGCGCGAACGACTCATCAAGCGCTTTATGGGCCCGAGTTTACAGGGCCGCGCCGCGCTGTGAAGCAGTCTTGGCAGATTGGCAGCCACTGAAAGCTTGGTGAAAGGTTCGCAACATATGGTTTCAGCAAGGCGGGTACCCAGAGACCTGCCACGCAAACGTCACCGTACGTTTTCGATAACAAGAACAACAATGGAGAAACACCCATGATCCGCGCCATGCGTCCGCTTGCCCTGGCTGTCAGCTGCCTGTTCATCAGTGCCCCGCTGCTCGCCCAGGAAGAACCCAAACGTCCTGAATGCATTGCCCCAGCCTCGCCTGGCGGTGGCTTCGATTTGACCTGCAAACTCGCTCAAAGCGCGCTGGTCAACGAGAAACTACTGTCCAAGCCCATGCGTGTGACCTACATGCCTGGCGGCGTCGGTGCCGTGGCCTACAACGCCGTGGTGGCCCAGCGTCCGGCCGATGCGGGAACCCTGGTGGCCTGGTCCAGCGGCTCGCTGCTGAACCTGGCCCAGGGCAAGTTCGGTCGTTTCGACGAAAGCGCCGTGCGCTGGCTGGCGGCGGTCGGTACCAGCTATGGCGCCATCGCAGTCAAGAACGACTCGCCGTACAAGACCCTGGATGACCTGGTCAAGGCGCTCAAGGCCGATCCGAGCAAGGTGGTGATCGGCTCCGGCGGCACCGTCGGCAGCCAGGACTGGATGCAGACCGCGCTGATCGCCAAGGCCGCCGGGATCAACCCGCGCGACCTGCGCTACGTGGCCCTGGAAGGTGGCGGCGAAATCGCCACGGCCCTGCTCGGCGGCCACATCCAGGTGGGCAGCACCGACATCTCCGACTCCATGCCGCACATCCTCAGCGGCGACATGCGGCTGCTCGCGGTGTTCTCCGACAAGCGTCTGGACGAGCCGGAAATGAAGGACATCCCGACCGCCAAGGAACAGGGCTACGACATTGTCTGGCCGGTGGTGCGCGGCTTCTACCTCGGGCCGAAAGTGACCGACGCGGAATACGACTGGTGGAAAGCGGCGTTCGACAAGCTGCTGGCATCCGAAGAGTTCGCCAAGCTGCGTGACCAGCGCGAGCTGTTCCCGTTCGCCATGACCGGGCCGGAGCTGGATACCTACGTGAAGAAACAGGTGGCCGAGTACAAGACCCTGGCCAAGGAATTCGGGCTGGTTCAGTAATCGGGCTGGGCCTTGTGATGCCTCTTCGCGGGCAGAGACCCGCTCCCACAGGTCTGCACATTCTGAACCCTTGTGGGAGCGGGGCGGGCGGCGAGCCCTCTGCCCGCGAATGGCTTTCTCCCAGCCCCCACCACCTTCACTCTTCACGAAGGAACATGACCATGATCATGATCGTTCAACGGCTTTTCGCCCTGCTGTTGCTGCTCGTCTGTGCCGGTCTGGCGCTGATGGCCTGGCCGTATCAGGCGCCCTTTTCCTATGAGCCGGTCGGCCCGCGTGCCTACCCGCTGCTGATGCTCGGCCTGATGAGCCTGGCGCTGCTCTACCTGGTGTTTCGCCCTACCCCGATCGTGCACAGCGAGGAAGAACCGCCGCTGGATCGCCCGACCTTGAAGAAGATCGCCATGTGCATCGGCCTGCTGCTGGTGTTCGCCGGGCTGTTCGAGCCGCTGGGCTTCATTCTCAGCAGCGTGCTGATCGGCATCCCGATGGCCCTGCTGTATGGCGGCCGTGCGGTGCCCAGCGTGATCATCATCACCTTGATGAGCATCGGCCTGTACGTGCTTTTCGACAAAGTCATGGACGTGCCGCTGCCCCTGGGTCTGCTCAGCGTTCTGGAGAACTGACATGGATACTCTTGGCTACCTGGGTCAGGGCTTCGGCGTTGCACTGACCCCTTACAACCTCGTCACCGCCCTGTCGGGCACCCTGATCGGCACCGTGGTCGGCCTGCTGCCGGGCCTGGGGCCGATCAACGGCGTGGCCCTGCTGATCCCGATCGCCTTCGCCCTGGGCCTGCCGCCGGAATCGGCGCTGATCCTGCTGGCGGCGGTGTACCTGGGCTGCGAATACGGCGGCCGCATCAGTTCGATCCTGCTCAACATTCCCGGCGAAGCCTCGACCGTGATGACCACCCTGGACGGCTACCCGATGGCCCGTCAGGGCCTGGCCGGCGTGGCGCTCTCGCTGTCCGCCTGGAGCTCGTTCATCGGTGCGTTCATCGCCACCTGCGGCATGGTCATGTTTGCTCCGATCCTGGCCAAATGGGCAATCGCCTTCGGCCCGGCGGAGTATTTCGTGCTGATGGTGTTCGCCATCGTCTGCCTGGGCGGCATGGCCGGTGACCGGCCGTTGAAGACCTTCATCGCGGCGTTGATCGGCCTGTTCCTGTCCAGTGTCGGCATCGACGCCAACAGCGGCGTGTACCGCTTCACCGGCGACAACATCCACCTGGCCGACGGCATTCAGTTCGTCGTGCTGGTGCTGGGCCTGTTCTCGATCAGCGAGATCCTCCTGCTGCTGGAAAAGACTCACCATGGCAGCGTGGCCGTCACCGCCACCGGGCGCATGATGTTCAACCTCAAGGAGGCCGCTTCGGTGTTCTGGGTGAACATCCGCTGCGGCGTGCTGGGCTTCATCATGGGCGTACTGCCCGGTGCCGGTGCGACCCTGGCCAGCGCCGTGGCCTATACCACCGAGAAACGCCTGGCCGGTGCCAACGGCAAGTTCGGCCAAGGTGACAAGCGCGGCCTGGCCGCCCCGGAAACCGCCATCGGCGCCACCGCCTGTGGCGCGCTGGTGCCGATGCTGACCCTGGGCGTGCCAGGTTCGGGCACCACCGCGGTGATGATCGGCGCCCTGTCGCTGTACAACATCACGCCCGGCCCACTGTTGTTCCAACAGCAGCCGGACATCGTCTGGGGCCTGATCGCTTCGCTGTTCATCGCCAACATCATGCTGGTGATCCTGAACATCCCGATGATCCGCATCTTCACCAAGATCCTCGCCGTGCCAAACTGGGCACTGGTGCCGGTGATCGCCATCATCACCGGGATCGGCGTCTACGCCGTGCACGCGACGACCTTCGACCTGTTCCTGATGATCGGCATCGGCATCTTCGGCTACATCCTGCGCAAGCTGGACTTCCCGCTGTCGCCAGTCCTGCTCGGGTTCATCCTGGGCGGCCTGATGGAGCAGAACCTGCGCCGTGCGCTGTCGATCTCCAACGGCGAGCTGCAGATTCTCTGGGGCAGCCCGATCACCGCTGGTGTCTGGGTCCTGACCGTGCTGATGCTGCTGTTGCCCGTGGTTCGCATCTGGCGCAAACGTGCCGCCCTGCGTCGTGCCGCTGCCGATGTTTGATCGGTTTCTGCACAGCTGGTGGGGTACACCCTTCGTCGGTCTGGCTGGCGGTTACCTCGCCAGCCTGATCGGTTGGCCACTGCCTTGGATGATCGGCTCGTTGCTGGCGATCATCCTGGTGCGCTGCCTGACACCCTGGCAACTGGCGGAAATACCCAACGGCCGCAAGCTCGGCCAATGGATCGTCGGCATAGGGATTGGCCTGCACTTCACCCCGTTGGTGATGGAACAGGTAGCGGGCCATTTCGGCCCGATTTTTTTTGGTGCGCTGATCACCAGCGTGTCCAGTGCCGTAGGCGTGTGGCTGATGCTGCGCACCGGTGAAGACCGGCCTACGGCTTTCTTTTCGAGCATGCCGGGCGGGTCCGGCGAGATGGTCAACCTGGGCGCGCGCAACGGCGCCGACCTCAGCCGCGTCGCGGCCGGGCAAAGCCTGCGGGTACTGGCGGTGGTGCTGTGCGTGCCGGCGCTGTTCAAGTTCCTGCTCGGCGAAGGCACGCCGATCAGCCACGAGGGCGCCGTCGACTGGGCCTGGCTGGCGCTGATTTTCCCGCTCGCGGGCCTGGCTGCCTGGATCTGGCAACGCCTGGACCAGCCCAACCCCTGGCTGTTCGGCCCCCTGCTGGTGAGTGCCGCCATGAGCGTGAGTTTCGACTTGCACATCGGCCTGCCCGACGGCGGCAGCCAGATCGGCCAGTGGCTGATCGGCAGCGGCCTGGGCTGCCACTTCAACCGAGCGTTCTTCCGCCGGGCGCCGTCGTTCCTGGCTCGCACGCTGGTCAGCACCGCCCTGACCATGGCCATCGCCGCGGGCTGCGCGCTGGCCCTGAGCGCCCTGACCCATCTGGACCTGCGCTCGCTGACGTTGGGCATGATGCCCGGCGGCATCGCCGAGATGAGCCTGACCGCCGAGGTGCTGCAACTGTCGGTCCCGCTGGTGACGGCGATGCAGGTGATGCGTCTGCTGTTCGTGCTGTTTCTGGCCGAGCCGCTGTTTCGCCAGTGGCAGAAACGTCGACCGGTGTCCTAGGGCAGGCGCCAGTCGATGGGGGTCAGGCCGTTCTGTTCCAGGAACTTGTTGGCGCGGCTGAAATGGCCGTTGCCGATGAAGCCCTTGTGCGCCGACAACGGCGACGGATGCACGGACGTCAGGACCAGGTGCTTGCTGTTGTCGATCAGCTTCTGCTTGCTTTGCGCATGGGCGCCCCAGAGCATGAAGACCACGCTGGACTGATGCTCGCTGACCACTTCGATGATGCGGTCGGTGAACGGTTGCCAGCCTTTCTTGGCGTGGGAGGCGGCATTCGCCCGCTCCACCGTCATGGTGGTGTTGAGCAGCAAGACACCCTGCTCCGCCCAGCTTTGCAGATAGCCGTGCTTGGGAATGTCGATGTTCAGGTCGCGCTTGAGCTCTTTGTAAATGTTCACCAGCGACGGCGGCGTGGGAATGCCCGGCTGCACCGAAAAGCACAGGCCATGGGCCTGGCCCGGACCGTGATAGGGATCCTGACCGAGGATGACGACTTTCACCTGATCCAGCGGCGTGGTGTTCAGCGCGTTGAAAATCATCGGCCCGGGCGGATAGATCTCCTTGCCTTGCGCATGCTCCTCGCGCAGGAATTCGCGCAACTGCGCCATGTAGGGCTTGTCGAATTCCTCACGCAGTGCAGCTTTCCAGCTAGGCTCGAGTTTGATGCGGTCGTCTGTACTCATTTATCACCAGAAATCAGTAGGCAGCAGAAATCAGTGGGCGGACGGTAGGAAAGCGAACCCGGAAAGTCAAATCCAGACACAATCGCGCACTGCAACCCTACGTTGGCCATTTGCGGTCTTCGTCCCCCCGCCACCGCCCTTTCGATGCGAGGTCAGGATGGATTTGAATTTCGAAGAACTCAGCGCCGGCAATGGCGCACGTATCGGCGTCGTCTCCCTGAATGCGGAGAAGACGCTCAATGCTCTGACCTTGCCGATGCTCGAAGCGCTCGCGGGAAAATTCGATGCCTGGGCGCAGGACGACCGCGTGGTGTGCGTCGTGCTGCGCGGTGAGGGCGAAAAAGCCTTCTGCGCCGGTGGCGATGTGCGCAGCCTGGTCCAGGCCTGCCGTGCCCACCCCGGCGAAGTGCCTGACCTGGCCGCGCGCTTCTTCGCTGCCGAATACCGCTTCGACTACCGCCTGCACACCTACCCCAAACCGGTGATCTGCTGGGGCCACGGCTATGTACTGGGCGGCGGGATGGGCCTGCTGCAGGCCTCGAGCATCCGCATCGTCACGCCCAGCAGCCGCCTGGCCATGCCGGAGATCACCATCGGCCTGTACCCGGACGTCGGTGCCAGCACGTTCCTGTCACGCATGCCGGGCAAGCTCGGTCTGTTCCTGGGCCTGACCGGCGCGCAGATCAACGCGCGCGACGCTCTGGACTTGGGCCTGGCCGACCGCTGCCTGCGCGATGACCAATACGAAGACTTGCTCGACGGCCTGCTGCAGCTTAATTGGCAGGAGCAGACCGCCATGCAGTTGAACAGCCTGCTCAAGGCCCTCGAACACGATGCGCGCGACACCGTGCCCGCCGCACAATGGCTACCGCGCCGCGCGGCCATTGACGCGCAACTGGACGTCAGCGACGCGCCAGCGGCCTGGCACGCGCTGGTGCAATGGCAGCAGCACGACGACCCGTTGCTGGCCAAGGCCGCCGGCAACCTGGCCAAAGGCTGCCCACTGACGGCCCATCTGATCTGGGCCCAGTTGGCCCGCGCCCGGCACCTGTCGCTGGCCCAGGTGTTCCAGATGGAATACAGCCTGAGCCTGAACTGCTGCCGCCACCCTGAATTCAGCGAAGGCGTGCGCGCTCGTCTGATCGACAAGGACAACCAGCCGCACTGGCACTGGCCTGACGTCGACCATGTGCCGCAAGCGGTGGTCGAGGCGCATTTCGGCAAGGCCTGGGAGGGCCGTCATCCATTGGCGGACCTGTGCGACTACTAAAGGCGATCTGCCTGGAACAACAAAAAACGGCGCCCCTGAGGGCGCCGTTGCAGGCTAGTGCCGACCGCCGCGACCGGGGCCCCGACCAGGACCCCGGTCCGGACCTCGACCGCGGTTCCAATCCTGACCGTAATGGCGCGGCGGACCGTCACGCCACCTGGCATCGGGACCGCGGCCGGGCCCGAATCCAGGCCGGTAGTTCGGTGGCGGTGGACCGAAATAGCGCGGCGGCGGTACCGCGTAGTAACGAGGCGCGGAATAGTAACGCGGTCCTTCGTAGTACCGTGGCGCCGGCGTCACGTAATAACCGCTGCTGTAGGGCTGGCTGTACGGGTAGTAGCCAGCACGCGGCGCGCTGTCCACGGAATAGACTTCGGTGCGGTAGTAACCTCCCCCTCCATAGGGCACACAGGCACTTGTCGACAAGGCCAATACCACGATCAAAAGAGCTCTAAGGGACATAAGCGGCCTCCTGGACCGCGAGAGGGATCGAACCAGCACGACTGGTCGGTACCCGGAACAACGGTTCTGGGCATAACTAAGACACCCGGAAAGATGCTGCATTTCACTCGGCAATAAATTGATACAAAGCCTCATCCAAGGGTGCCCGCCGGCGTCATTCGCCGCCGTGTCCCATGCTGCCGTAGAATGCGGACACTCATCGCTGCATGGATCGCCCATGACCACCCCCGCTTCACTCGCCAGCCACCTCTGCCCAGCCTGCGGAAGCCGCAACGACTGCACCCTGGCCGATGCAAAGACCGCCGCCCAGCCCTGCTGGTGCTACTCGGTGAGCATCGACCCCGCAGTACTGCAGGCCTTGCCCGAGCACCTGCGCAACGCCGCCTGCCTGTGCCCCCGCTGCGCTCAAGTGAGTGAGCAGCTGTCTGCATCGAGGGCGTAACGCCGCCATGCGCTTGGACCGATTTCTTTCCAATCTCGAACGTTTCAACCGAAAACAGGTGCGCCTGGCCCTGATCGCAGGGCGCATCCAGGTCGACGGCCGCGTGGTACGCGACCCGCTGCACGCCGTCACCGAATTCAGCGAAGTCCGCCTCGACGAGGAATTGCTGCAGGCTGGCCATCCCGCCCTCTACCTGATGCTGCACAAACCACCTGGCTGCGTCAGCGCCACCCAGGACCCGCAGCACCGCACCGTCCTCGACCTGATCGAAGTGCCGGACAAGGATCAACTGCACATTGCCGGTCGACTGGATTTCAACACCACCGGGCTGATAATCCTGACCAACGACGGGCAATGGTCACGCCGCCTCACTCAACCGACCACCAAGCTGCCCAAGGTCTACCGGGTTGAAACCGAGCAGGTCATAGAACCCCACTACGTCGAGACCTTCGCGCAAGGCATCTACTTCGCCTTCGAAGACCTCACCACCCTCCCCGCCCACCTCGACATCCTCGGCCCGCGCCTTGCGCGCCTGAGCATCGTCGAAGGGCGCTACCATCAGGTGAAGCGGATGTTCGGGCACTTCCAGAACAAGGTGGTCAAACTACACCGCGAACGCATGGGCGAACTGGTGCTGGACGAAAGCCTGCAACCCGGCCAATACCGCAGCCTGAGCGCGGAGGAAATCGGTCTGGTTTAAGGGGGATCGAGCAGAGAAACGAAAATTAGCGCTTCAAATTACAGGGCGCTTCTGGTACAAAGTCAGCCGCCCGGAGCAGGTGTCGAAAGACGCATCGCACCGAGGTGGCCAAGCTGGCAATCGAGTTCGCAATGAACGGCCGGCGGCACGGAAACAAGGCGTCATGCGGGTATAGTTTAGTGGCAAAACGAAAGCTTCCCAAGCTTTAGTTGAGGGTTCGATTCCCTCTACCCGCTCCAGTTTTTCATGATCCTCCAAGCACTCCAACTCCCCTGCCACGCCTACTGGCGCCTACACCCCTAATCTGCTCGACCCGCAGGAACCGACAGCACTACTAAGTCTCCTACGCGCTCCCTCACCCTCAATCCGCCACTCACAAACAAAGCCTCAAAACACAAACCGATGCCCCATCTCCCCCTCCATCCACGTCAGAAACCGTCTGACCCTGGGAAAGGACGAGTGGGCTTTGGGAAACACCAAGTGGTGAGCGGCAACCGCGGCACTGAGCGCTTCAGGGGCCACTTCCACGAGTGCGCCCGACGCCAGGTATTTCTGTGCCAGCAGCGTGCTTTCCAGTGCGAACCCAAGGCCGTGGCTGGCAGCTTCCAGTGTCATGTAGGAACGATCGAAGCTCAGCGCATAGGGATGTTCGGGGCGGGCCAGGCCGTGCTGGGCGAACCATTCGGGCCATTTGAGCAGCGTTGCCTCCGAGAGGATCAACTCCTTGTTCAACAAATCACTCGCGCTGGCGACTGGGCGTTTTGCCAATAACTGTGGAGAGGCCAGCACTGCAAAGGCTTCGTTGCGCACCGTTCGCACTTCGTAGCTGGGCCAGTTGGGCAGGCCGTGGCGTATGTCGACGTCGATCTTGTCCCGGCTGAAGTGCAGTGACTCGTAGGAACACGACAGGTTGATCTGGATATCGGGATGACTCACGCGGAATGCTTCCAGGCGCGGCATCAGCCAAAGCAGGCCGAAGCTTGGCGACGAGTGCAGTCGCAGGCAGTCGAGACTCACGTCACTGGCGGCTCTTTCGGTTGCCACTTCGAGGCTGTGCAACAAGCCGGAAATATCCTTCAGGTACTGCTCGCCCACCGGGGTGAGGGTGACGCCACGGGCGGCGCGCACGAACAGCTGGCGGCCGATCATCGCTTCCAGATTCGCCAACTGATGGCTCACGGCTGAGGGTGTCAGGTTCAATACTTCGGCTGCCCTGGCGAGATTGCCAAAGCGGGCCGTCTGCTCGAAGGCTTGAATGGCCCTCAGCGGTGGCAGGTCCCGGGGCGCACTGTCGTGAAGGCGCATAAGTACTCGGCTCTTGTTGTTGAGATGTTATGGGCGAGTCTCATTCAAGCATTCCGTGGGTCTGCTGACGAGAGGTGAATTTTTCTCAGCCAGCAGTGAGGTTTGCCATATTGCTGCCAGTGCGTGGGCGGAACACCCTGAGTCATCGATTCCCGAATCGAATCATAAAAACAATGACAGGAATTTCCCCATGCTTCTTCAAGGCAAAGTCGCAATCATCACCGGTGCTGCATCCGAACGCGGAATTGGTCGGGCCACCGCCATCACGTTCGCCCAGCAGGGTGCCCATGTCGTCATCGTGGATCTGGATGAGTCTGCCGCGCGCGATGCCGCTTCGGCGTTGGGTGAAGGCCATCTGGGTCTGGCCGCCAACGTCGCGGACGAACACCAGGTCAAACAGGCCGTGGACAAGGTCATCGCGCAGTTCGGTCGAATAGACATTCTGGTCAACAACGCCGGCATCACCCAGCCGATCAAGACCCTCGATATCCGCCCTTCCGACTACGACAAAGTGCTGGATGTGAGCCTGCGCGGCACCTTGCTCATGTCGCAGGCCGTCATTCCGGTAATGAAAAGCCAGGCTTGCGGCAGCATCGTCTGCATGTCGTCGGTATCGGCTCAACGTGGCGGTGGCATCTTCGGCGGGCCACACTACAGCGCCGCCAAGGCGGGCGTACTGGGCCTTGGCAAGGCGATGGCCAGGGAATTGGGCCCGGACAATATCCGTGTCAACTCCATCGCTCCCGGCCTGATCCATACCGATATCACTGGAGGCCTGATGCAGGACGAGCGTCGCCACGCGATCATCGACGGCATTCCGCTGGGTCGTCTGGGCGCGGCTCAGGATGTCGCCAACGCTGCGCTGTTTCTGGCCAGCGATCTGTCTTCATACCTCACCGGCATCACGCTGGATGTCAATGGCGGCATGCTGATCCACTGAGGGCAGGTAACCGGGTCGACAATGACCCGTGGTGTTCTAGATCGATGGCACGCCAGGCCACAGCGCCTGGCCGTCTATAAAAACAAGAGATCGGACAATCATGATAACTTCCATGACGCTCGAAGCGGTTTCGACCGTGCGCTCGAATGCTTATCGCAAAACCGCCTGGCGACTGATGCCGTTCCTGATGCTGTGCTACCTGTGCGCGTATCTGGATCGCGTCAACGTGGGCTTCGCTAAACTGCAGATGATGAGCGACTTGTCGCTGAGTGAAACCGTGTACGGCCTCGGTGCCGGGATGTTCTTTCTCGGCTATTTCCTCTGCGAAGTTCCCAGCAATCTGATTCTGCACAAAGTGGGCGCGCGCCGATGGATCGCCCGCATCATGATCTCGTGGGGCATCATCTCCGCCCTCTTCGCCTTCGTGGAAACGGCGTGGCAATTCTATGTGCTGCGCTTCCTGCTGGGCATCGCCGAAGCCGGCCTGGCGCCAGGTTTGCTGCTCTATCTCACGTACTGGTTCCCCTCGTATCGCCGAGCCAGGATGACGGTGCTCTGGTTCATCGCGATTCCACTTTCGGGCATGATCGGCGGCCCTCTTTCCGGCCTGATCATGGCCAAATTCGCCGGCTTTCACGGTTGGGCCGGATGGCAGTGGATGTTCGTCATCGAGGCCATTCCGACGGTGATCGTCGGCCTGATGGTCCTGGCGTATCTCAAGGATGGCGTGCACCAGGCCACCTGGCTGACCGATGACGAAAAGGAGCTGGTGAACAAGGAACTGGCGGAAGACAACAGCCGTAAGGTCACTCACGGTTCGGTCCGCGATTTCCTGCGCGATCGTCGCCTGTGGATGCTGGCCTGCATCTACTTCTGTGTGGTGATGGGTCAATACGCGATCACCTTCTGGCTACCGACCTTGATTCGCAACGCCGGGGTTTCCGACCCGCTGCACATTGGCCTGGTCACCAGCCTGCCCTACATGTGCGCCATCGTGGCCATGTTGCTGATGGGCCGAAGTGGCGACAAGCACCGCGAACGTCGCTGGCACCTGATTGCGCCCATGATCGCGGGTGCCTTGGGCCTTACGTTGGCGGCCCTCTTCGGCGCGAACCTGGTCATCTCGGTACTGAGTCTCTGCCTGGCGGCGGCCGGGGTTCTGTCTGCCTCTTCGCTGTTCTGGATGCTGCCGACCACGCTGCTGGGCGGGGTCTCAGCCGCTGCGGGAATTGCCGGCATCAACAGCTTCGCCAACCTCGCCGGCTTCTGCTCGCCCTACCTGATTGGCTGGATCACCACGACCACAGGGTCGAGCGCGATAGGGATGTACCTCATCACCGGCGTGCTGTGCATCGGTGCGTGCCTGGTACTGCGAATCCCCGCCGCTTCGGTCAATCGTTGAGTCAACGGAGTACGTGCAATGACTGCTATTTCATCCAAGGTTTCTGAAACATCACTGGCACAACGCGCCCTCAACATCCGTCGTCATGCGCTGCGTATGGGCCAGGTTCAAGGCCAAGGCTACGTCGGTCAGGCATTGGGGGCGGCTGACTTGCTCGCTGTGGCCTACTTTCACGCGCTGAATTACAAGCCCCATGACCCCGAATGGGAACAGCGTGACCGCTTCTACCTTTCCATTGGCCACTACGCCATCGCGCTGTACGCGGCCCTGATCGAAGCCGAAATCATCCCGCTGGACGAGCTCGAAACCTACGGCTCCGATGACAGCCGCCTGCCGATGTCGGGCATGGCGACCTACACCCCGGGGATGGAGATCACCGGCGGCTCGCTGGGCCAAGGTCTGGGCATCGCCGTGGGCGCGTGCCTGGGGCTCAAGCGCAAGGGTTCCGATTCGTTCGTCTACAACCTGCTGTCCGACGGTGAACTGAACGAAGGGTCGACCTGGGAAGCGGTGATGTCGGCCTCTCACTGGAAGCTCGATAATCTGATCGCCATCGTGGACGTCAACAACCAACAGGCCGATGGCCGCTCCAGCGAAGTGCTGGCTTTCGAACCCATCGTTGACCGTTGGCAGGCGTTTGGCTGGTTCACCCAGCGCGTAGATGGCAATGATCTGGACGCGCTGGTCAAGGCGTTCGATGCCGCGCGCAGTCATGGCGGCACGCAACCGCGGGTGATCATCTGCGATACCAGAATGGGTAGAGGCGTGCCGTTCCTGGAAACCCGGGAGAAGGCCCACTTCATTCGCGTGGATGAGCATGAATGGAACCTGGCCTTGAACCACCTCGAAGAAGGGGACACTGTATGAACGACTTCAAGAACGACACTGCCCAGGCGCCAGCGGCCGCCAAGAAGAAACTCACGACCTCGGCAATGATCGCCTCGATCGCTTCTGAAGGTCAGGCAACCCGGTCGGCACCTTTTGGCCACGCCCTGGCGGCCCTGGCTGCACAGCGGCCGGATATCGTTGGCCTGTCCGCCGATCTGGCCAAGTACACCGACCTGCATATCTTCGCCCAGGCACACCCCGATCGGTTCTACCAGATGGGCATGGCTGAACAGCTGTTGATGAGCGCCGCTGCAGGCATGGCGCGCGAGGGCTTTGTTCCGTTTGCCACGACCTATGCCGTGTTCGCCTCACGCCGTGCCTATGATTTCATCTGCATGGCCATCGCCGAGGAGAATCTCAACGTCAAGATCGTCTGCGGGTTGCCGGGGCTGACGACTGGCTATGGCCCGAGCCATCAAGCCACCGATGATTTGGCCATCTTCCGCGCTATGCCGAATCTGATGGTTGTCGACCCCTGCGATGCGCTCGAAATCGAGCAGGCCGTTCCCGCCATCGCCGCTCACAACGGGCCGGTGTACATGCGTCTGCTGCGCGGCAACGTTCCGCTGGTACTGGACGAATATGGCTACACCTTCGAGATCGGCAAAGCCAAGACCCTGCGCACGGGCAATGACGTGTTGATCATCTCGACCGGCTTGATGACCATGCGAGCCTTGGAGGCTGCCCAGGCACTTCAGGCCGATGGCATCGATGTCGCCGTACTACACGTACCGACCATCAAGCCGCTGGACGAACAGACCATTCTGGCGGAAGCGCGAAAGTCAGGCAGGCTGGTAGTCTCGGCGGAGAACCACTCCATCATCGGTGGTCTGGGCGAAGCGGTGGCGACTGTCCTGCTGCGCAACGGCGTGACGCCCGCATTCCGGCAGATTGCCCTGCCCGATGCGTTTCTCGACGCCGGTGCATTGCCGACATTGCACGACCGTTACCAGATTTCCACGCAGGCGGTGTGCGCTCGGATCAAAGGCTGGCTGTGATGGCTTGATCGTCGGGGGCTGCGTGCCCCCGATTCAAGGAATGAACCGGCTGAAAGAGGCAGTTCCAATTCGTAGTGTTGAGGTCGAGGGGCCGCCCAGCCTCCCCTCCAGCTTCGCGCTGCACCTACTGCCCAAAATGCCCAAACCGCCCACTGAACCGCTTAGCGAGCGGATACGCCAAATCGCCGTGCTTGCTCGTCCCCAGCCCCAATTCCACCAGCACCTGCGCCAATTTGACTGCCGCCGCCACGCCATCGATCACGGGCAGGCCGACGCGTTCGCTGACTCGCGCAGGCAGGTCGGCCATGCCGCCACAACCCAGCACGATGGCGCCGGCGCCTTCCTGGTCGCGGGCCTGCAGAGCCTGCTCGGCGATGCGCTCGACCAATACCTCCTCGCCCAGGGTTTCAAGCTCCAGCACGGGAATGTCGACGCAGCGCACCGAGGTGCAGTGCTCGGTCATGCCGTAGTTGCGCAGCAGGTGCTCGGCGATGATGCGCGTACGGGTGAGCGTGGTGACCACGGCGAAGCGAGTGCACAGCAGGCTGGCGACATGAAAGGCGGCTTCGGCGATGCCGATCACCGGGCCGCGGGCCAGCTCGCGGGCGGCCAGCAGGCCGGGGTCGCCGAAGCAGGCGATGATGTGCGCGTCATAACCGGCGGCCACGCCCTTGCGCACTTCTTCCAGCACGCCGACCGCCGCGATGGCTTCGTCGAAATGGCCTTCGATCGATTCCGGGCCGTCCTGCGGGCAGCAGGCGATGATCTGCGTATCGCGACCGGCGACGGCACCGGCGGCGCGGCCGATACTGGCGGTCATGGACGAGCTGGTGTTGGGGTTGATGACCTGGATTTTCATGAAAGGCTCGGCAGCTGGATCAGCGTTTGAAGATGGATTTGAAGTCGGGCTCGGCCACGGGTTTGGCGTCCAGCTGGAGGCTGGCGCGAATGCTCGCCAGATGTCGGGCCATCCAGTTCGACGCGAGTGCGCCCTCTCCCCGTTCGAGCAGCTCGATCAGCTCGACGTGCTCTCCACAATCGCAACCGACGCTATGGCGCGAACCGTACACCGCGATGATCAGCGACGAACGCGTGGTCAACTGGGCGATCTGCTCGCTGAGCACCTGATTGTCGGCGGCCACCGACAGCTGCACGTGAAACCGCGCCGAGAGCTGAATGGCATGGCTATGCCGCCCCTGATCTTGCGCCTGATGCTCCTGCTCGGCGAGCTCTCGCAGCCGCTTGAAATGTTCGGCCGTGGCGTGGGCGACCACGGTCGGCATCAACGCAGGCTCGATCAGTTGCCGGGCGGCGAATACATCCTGAGCCTCCTTGGCGCTGGGATGGGCCACTTCCGCACCACGGTTGGCCCGCAGGGTGACCAGACGCTCCAAAGCCAGACGCTGCAAGGCCTTGCGAATGCCCGTGCGGCTGACGTTGAACACTTCGGCCAGGGCATCTTCGGGAAGGCGCACGCCCGGTTGCAGGCGGTGCTCGACGATGGCGTCGAGGATCTCCTGATAAATGTGTTCATCACGACTGACGGCCGTAGAGCCATCGGAACTGTTGGCAAGAAAAAGGGGAGAATTCACGAAATCGTTTCCTGGGTACGCGTGAGGCAATCGTATACAAACTGAATTGTCTTCGCCATCTTTGCCCCGGGCCAAGATCGGCATTCATCAAACCGCACCAATACGGGCCTCCACAGCCAGAAAATGCGCGAAAACAGCACAGGATATTCACAAAGCAAGCACGACGCTGGCTGCGCCATCACTGTAAACCCGTTGGTTTTACGCTTCGATACACGCTGGCACGCATCCTGCTCCATGGATCGTATACAACAACGCCGACCCCCGTATGCAATGCTCGGAGCGGCCACGACCCTGGAGCGTGTGCGTGAATAATCCCGACCTACCCAAGGGCTACAGCCCTCGCTTGTACAACGAAGACCTGGGCCCGGTAGTACAGAAGTGGAACTGGTACAACATCTTTGCCTTCTGGATGAGCGACGTGCACAGCGTTGGCGGCTATGTGTTCGCCGCCAGCCTGTTCGCCCTGGGCCTGGCCAGTTGGCAGGTGCTGATCGCGCTGCTGGTGGGCATCGGTATCATTCAGGTGATCGCCAACCTGGTCGCCAAACCCAGCCAACAGGCGGCGGTGCCCTACCCGGTGATTTGCCGCCTGGCGTTCGGCGTGTTCGGCGCGAACATTCCGGCGGTGATTCGCGGCCTGATCGCGGTCGCCTGGTACGGCGTGCAGACGTACCTGGCGTCCAGCGCACTGATCATCGTAGTGCTGCGTTTCTTTCCGGGCATGGAAAGCTACGCACAGGTGCAGTTCGCCGGCCTGTCGTACCTGGGCTGGATGGGTTTCCTGTTCCTGTGGGCGGTGCAGGCGGCGGTGTTCTGGACCGGTATGGACTCGATCCGGCGCTTCATCGACTGGGCCGGGCCGGTGGTCTACGCGGCGATGTTCATTCTTGCCGGCTGGATCGTCTGGAAGGCAGGATGGAGCAACATCAGCTTCACCCTCGCGGAAAAATCCCTGAGCGGCTGGGAAGCCTTCGGCCAGGTAGTGATGGCGACGGCTCTGGTGGTCTCGTACTTTTCGGGCCCCACGTTGAATTTTGGCGACTTCAGCCGCTATTGCCGGACCATGGCTGACGTGCGGCGCGGCAACTTCTGGGGTCTGCCGGTGAATTTCCTGGCGTTCTCGCTGGTCACCGTGGTGATCGTATCAGGAACCTTGCCGGTGTTCGGCGAGATGCTTCACGACCCGATCGCCACAGTGGCGCGTATCGACAATGACGTTGCAGTGTTGCTGGGCGCCTTTGCCTTCGTCACGGCAACGATCGGCATCAACATCGTCGCCAACTTCGTCTCGCCCGCCTTCGACTTCGCCAACTGCGCGCCAAGCAAGATCAGCTGGCGCGCCGGCGGGATGATTGCCGCCGTGGCCTCGATCTTCATCACCCCGTGGAACCTGTTCAACAACCCCGAAGTGATCCACTACACCCTCGACGTGCTGGCGACCTTCATTGGCCCGCTGTTCGGAATCCTGTTGGTGGACTATTACTGCATCAAGCAACAGCGGATCGACGTGGCAGCGCTGTTCGACGACTCGCCCACCGGGCGCTACTGGTACAGCAACGGCTTCAACCCGGTGGCGATCAAGGCGCTGCTGGCGGCCACGCTGATCGGTATCGTCGTGACCTTCGTGCCCTGGTTCAAGCAGATCGCCAACTTCGCCTGGTTCACCGGCTGCTTCCTGGGTGGCGGGTTCTACTGGCTGCTGGCACGGCGGGACGTGCGTTCGTTGAGCCTGGCAGGCGCCTGACCCAAGACAGGGTGCGTCGTCTGCCGTGAATGCAGCGGCGTACCTGCACCACAGGTCGAACATTAATCAACAAACTTAAACAATACGCAGATAGCCCAGAGTCGCCAGTACAGATTACCTTCCTCGGCGTCCTGACTTCTGAGCCTGCCTGACGCCTGCTTTTGCCAACGAAACAGCAAGTTATGCCAGGGCAAATTGAGAAATCCTCCAACTCAATCAGAAATTTCTGATTCCCTTGTTGACGCTTCAGCAACCGACCCCTTGTAGTAATAACCTCTTACTTGATATGGATATCCATCATGATCATTCTGGTAGCCGGTATTCACGGGGTCGGTAAAACCTGGCATTGCGAGCACTATGCGCACCGTCGCGGGGTGCTGCACGGCAGCGCGAAAGGCTTGGTCCGGCAGGTGCTGGCGTCCGTGAAATGGAGCGATGACCGCTATGCGACCAACCGCGACCGTAATCGCCAGGCACTGGAACTGGCCGCTACCAGCATCGCCGCCAGCGGCAAATCGATGCTGCTGGAAGGCAACGTTGCCTTGATGGGCAAGCGAGCACGCACGTTGGGCATTGACGTGACGGCATTCGAGCGGCTTTCCCTGGGAGCGATCTTGCTGCTGGAAAGCGAGCCGGGGACCGTGCTCCAGCGGTTACCGGCCTGCCACGCCTCCGCCACCGAAGTCGAGCTGTTCCAACAGCAGGAACGTGAGAGCGCACGAGCCGTGGCGCGGCATCTGCACATTCCGTTGATGTTGCTGCGCGACTGCAGCGATCACACTTTCGGCCAGACCGTGGACGCCTGGCTCAAGCGGGGTCAGCCCATTTCCATCGATACCGCCAGAAGCCATCCACCGGGGTTTCATCGTCTGTATCGCTGAGCGGAAGCACTGTGGCGTACCTGCCGCTCGTCGCCTCGAGGGCACGTTGGGATCCATGCGATGGCCCAATGCTTGTACCCCCCCTCTCACTGCGGAGATGCACCATGTTGATTAGCAAAAAGCTCGCCTCGCTGGCTCTGGCCGGTCTTCTATCGGCTTCGTCGTTCGCGGCGATTGCGGCGTCGAACGACACCAACTCTACGGCCACACCTGAAGCCCCGTCGGGTCGTCAGGTTATCCCAGGCACCGACAAATCGCCCGACAGCGGCAACGCCACCGGCATCGATGGCAAATCCGGATCGATGAGCCAAGGCGCAGATGCCGGGACCACGGATGGCGGCCCTACTCCAATGGGCGCCAGCAAGGGTGATGGCAGCTCAGGCAACAGTGGCGGCAACGGCGCCGGCGCCGGTAAATAACCGCCCGCACCAGCCCACACGGCGGCGCGAATCCCGCTCATGCTCCTGTAACGCACAGGGGCCGAGCAACGGGATTCGCGCCGTTTTCATGTCCGGCCCTCAATAATCGTGTCGTTCGAGAATCTGATCGACAGATTCCGGGGCAGGACGTTTGTAGAACTTGAGCAACTCGCTGGCACGATTGGTAAAGATACCGTCCACTCCCGCCTCGCTGACCTTCTTGAAATCAACCGCCTCGTCGACCGTGTAGACATGCACCAGCAAGCCCTTGTCGTGGGTCAACTGGTTCATCCAGGGCTGGACCAGGTCCATGTAGCTCTGGTCTCCCCCCTCGCTCAATGCAGCCGAAGGGCCTGTGCCCACTGCACCGTTGGCCTTGGCGATGTCGAGCCAGCGCTCGAACTCGGCGCGATCACGGGGCTGTTGCTGGGCATAGTACGCCGCCTTGTCGGTCATGCCGGACGCCGCGAATGACCCCTTGGATTTGGGCTCGATGCTGCCCTCGCCGACCCACAGCAACAATACCTTGGGCACCTGCGGCATTTCCTTGGCCAGCAATTCCAGACTGTTTTTCTCGAACGTCTGCAGCACCACCCGATGCTGACCATCCAGCCAGCCCCGTTGGGCAAGCTTGGCCTTGAGATCGCGTTCGATACCGGGAAACTGCTGCGGTACCTTGGTTTCGATGTACACCCCAGGTTTGTGGGTACCGCCCTGGGCGACGTCGAGCACTTCGTCCAGCGTGAGAATCTTCAGACCCTTGTAGTTGTCACGGGCACGCTGCGGGTGCGCGGCATTGAACCAGCTGCCAGCGTCGAGGGTTTTCAGCTCCGCCAGGGTGAAGTCGCTGACCGGCTTGTCCTTGCGCTCGGGAAATTTGCTGGCGATGTCGGTGGTGCGCAGCAGGGTGTCGTCGTGCAGCGCAATCAACTGCCCATCGCGGGTGCGTTGCACGTCGAGTTCCAGGTAGTCGGCACCCAAGTCACGAGCCAGGAGGTAGGCTGGCAGTGTGGACTCGGGGGCATCGTACGAGGCACCGCGATGGGCGATGACGGCGGGATAGGGAATGTTGGCGGTATGGGCCAACTGTTCGGGCGTTTGCCCGTGGGCCGAGGCAGCGGCGCCGAGGGCGGCGGTCAGGCACAGCGTCTTGCACAGGGATGTCAACATGCGTAGTCCTTTCAGAGGTGATCGAAAACGGCACCGCAAGATACCGATGAACCGACCTAGCATAGACGGCGTCGGATGACAGGAGATGGCGTGCTAGAGTCGCGCCCTTGTCCAAGACACGAGCAGAACGAATCATCACCATGGCACATGACACCTTCGACGCCCACCTCGACGACTGGCAAACCCTGCACACCCGCCAGCCTGCGCAAAGTCTGCTGCTGGGCAACGGCGCCAGCCGTGCGGTCTGGCGCAGCTTCGCCTACGACGCGTTGTTCGAGCGCGCGCAAAAGGTGCGCAACAAACCGTTGAGCCTGACCGACCTGGCCTTGTTCAAGTCGCTGCAGACCCAGAGTTTCGAACAGGTGCTGACCGTGCTCAACAGCACCGTACGGGTCAACGCGGCCTTGGCGATCAGTTCGACCGCCCCGCTCAACCGCTACTACGCGATCAAGGAAGCGCTGATCCACGCCGTGCGCAGCGTGCACATCCCCTATCGCTTGCTCGATGAGTCACGCCTGGCGCTCCTGAACCGCGAGCTGCGCTCGTTCGAGACCGTGTACAGCAGCAATTACGACCTGCTCTGCCCCTGGGCCGTGCAGCATGACCCGCAGGGTTTCGCCGAGCTGATGGACGTGGACGCCGGTTTCGATATCCGCCGCACGGCCTCCCAGGGATCGCGCGTGCTGTACCTGCACGGCGGTCTGCACCTGATCAAGAACAGCGACGGCACGACCCGGCAGCGGACCGCCGAGGGCGAAGCCCTGCTCGACGGCTTTGCCATCAACACCCCAGGTGATGTACCACTGCTGGTCAATGAGGGCCCCAGCGCACAGAAGCTGTGCAGCATCCGCGATTCCGATTACCTGAGCTGGTGCCATGGCGAGTTGAGCCTACAGGACGGTACGCTGTGCATTTTCGGCCACAACCTGGACAGCGACGACGCGCACATTCTCCAGGCCCTGCGCCAGGCGCCAGCGCAGACGTTCCACGTTTCGATCTTTCCGCTCAGCGATGCCTGGATCATCAGCCAGAAGCAGCGTTTCACGGCACTGTTCGCCGACTGCGGCAAAACCCTGCATTTCTTCGACGCAACCAGCCATGGCTTGGGGAGTGCGCAACTGAACGTACCGGTGCCCGCCGTTGTGAAGAAGCGTCGCTGAAGGCAAACGCCTTCAGCACAGCGATATCAACCCTTTTTCCAGCGCCAGCAGTACAGCCACGCTGCGTGAGCCCACGGCGAACTTGCGGCGGATGTTGGCGAAGTGAAAGTTAACCGTAGCCTCGGAGCAGGCCAATATGCGCGAGATTTCCCACGAGGACTTGCCTCTGCCGCTCCAGACGAGCACTTCCTGCTCGCGCGGCGTCAGCTTGATGTCGAGCGTCACTGCAAACTCCAACCCTTGACTTGAGCGCTCATGGTGGCGCTCGCCAAGGGTGGGTCACAACGCCGTCGACTTGTAGTGCCGACGCCTCACAGCAAGCTAGCCCAGCAGGCCGTCTTCCTGCAGCAAGGTCTGCAGGCGCTGCTCGCGAATGCCGTAGAACGCCTTCAACTCTTCGATCCTGGCCAGCGCTTCGGCGCTCGGGCCGGACGTGTCACGTTTGACCGCCAGAATCATCTTGTTCTTGTTGGTGTGTTCCAGAGAAATGAACTCGAACACCTTGGTTTCATAGCCGCAGGCGTCCAGCAGCAAGGCACGCAGGCTGTCGGTGACCATCTCGGCCTGCTGGCCCAGGTGCAGGCCGTATTGCAGCATGGGCTTGAGCAGGCCCGGGCTCTGGATCTGCAGGCGGATTTCCTTGTGGCAGCATGGCGAGCACATGATGATCGCCGCGCCGCAGCGGATACCGGTATGAATGGCGTAGTCGGTGGCGATGTCGCAGGCATGCAGGGCGATCATCACATCGATTTCGCTGGGCACCACCGAGCGTACGTCACCGCATTCGAAAACCAGCCCCGGGTGGTCCAGACCAGCGGCTGCGGCGTTGCACAGCTCGACCATGTCAGGGCGCAATTCCACGCCCGTGACCTGTGCCTGACGCTGCAGGGAATTGGCCAGGTAATCGTGGATGGCGAAGGTCAGGTAGCCCTTGCCCGAGCCGAAGTCGGCGACCCGCACCGGCACGTCGGCCCTGGCCAGCCGGGACGTGGCGAACGCGTGGGAAAACACTTCGATGAACTTGTTGATCTGTTTCCACTTGCGCGACATCGACGGGATCAACTGCCCCTGCTGGTCGGTCACACCCAGGTCTCGCAGGAACGGCCGGTTCAGCTCGAGAAAACGCTTCTTTTCCCGATCGTGGCCCAACTCCGGCGCAGCCCGCTCCTGTTGTTGCTTGCTGCGGTGCAGACTGGCCTTGTTCTTCTTGCTGAATTCAAGCTGCAACTCGTCGGTCAAGGTCAGCAGGTGCGCGTTCTTGAAGGTGTCGGGCAAGGCTTCGGCAATGAACTGCTGACCATCGCTCAGACTGAAGTTCTTGGTGATGTCGCGCGTCTTGTAGCGGTACACGAACGACAGGCACGCTTCGCCCTTGATGGTCGCCAACTTGACGATCAGCCGCTGCAGCTCCGGCTCCTGGCCGACGTGGCGGGCCAGCACCAGCTTGATGAAAGCGTTCTGCGCCAGGCTGGTGTCGAGCAGGGCAAGGAATTCGGCGCGGGGGTCAGTGACGGGCATGGCGAAACGGATCTCGGGTGTGTTCAGGCGGGCATTTTAGTGGGTGTGCATGGACTTGGGGAAAATGGATTTGCCCTCACTGTCATGGATGCATTTGTATCAATCCTGGCACCTGACTGGATTGACCGGCGCCGATACGTTAAAACACCTCCCACGAACTACAAAAACACTGCCACCTGTCACCGGCTGCAGCACCCTGTGCGGTACGCCAAAGAGAAGAACTCCATGAACAAGCTGTGTCTGCTGGGCGTCGTCGTCGGCCTGGCCTTGCAATCCGCGCATGCCGAAAGCCCCTCCCAAGGTCTGCAGAACAAGGAGGCATTCGTTGCCGATCTGCTCGCACGCATGACCGTAGACGAGAAGATCGGCCAGTTGCGGCTGATTGCCATCGGTGGGGAAATGACCCATCAGCGCATCGAAGCGGAGATTGCCGCTGGGCGTATCGGTGGCACGTTCAATTCGGTCACCCGCGCGGAAAACCGCCCCATGCAGGACGCTGCCCAGCGCAGCCGGCTGAAGATTCCGATGTTCTTCGCGTATGACGTCATTCATGGCCACCGTACCCAGTTTCCAATCAGCCTGGGCCTGGCCGCGAGCTGGGACATGGACGCCATTGCCCTGAGCGCCAGGACCTCGACCGCCGAAGCGGCCGCCGACGGGATCGACATGACCTTCGGGCCGATGGTCGACATTTCCCGCGATCCGCGCTGGGGCCGCATCAGCGAAGGGTTCGGCGAAGATACTCATCTGGTGTCGAAGATCGCCCGGGTGATGGTGGAGAACATCCAGGGCTCCAGCCCGGCCAATCCAGACCGGATGATGGCCAGCGCCAAGCATTTCGCCATGTACGGCGCAATCGAAGGCGGGCGTGACTACAACACCGTGGACATGAGCCCGCAGCGCATGTTCCAGGACTACCTGCCGCCCTACCGCGCCACCGTCGATGCCGGCACGGGCGGCATGATGGTCGCCTTGAACTCGATCAACGGCGTGCCGGCGACGTCCAACACCTGGCTGATGCAGGATGTACTGCGCAAACAATGGGGGTTCAAGGGCATCACCATCAGCGACCACGGTGCCATCCATGAGCTGATCAAGCACGGTGTGGCCGCCGATGACCGCGAGGCGGCGAAACTGGCAATCAAGGCCGGCATCGACATGAGCATGAACGATCAGGCCTACGGCGAGCACCTCCCAGAGCTGCTCAAGAGTGGTCAGATCAGCGAGGCCGACCTCGACAACGCCGTGCGCGAAGTACTCGGGGCCAAGTACGACATGGGCTTGTTCGCCAATCCGTACCTGCGCATCGGCAAGGCCCAGGACGATCCAGCCGACGTCAATGCGGAAAGCCGTCTGCATCGCGCCGAAGCCCGCGACGTGGCCCGCAAGACCCTGGTCCTGCTGAAAAACCAGAAGCAGACGCTGCCGCTGAAAAAGGATGCACGCATCGCGCTGATCGGGCCACTGGCCGATGCGCCGGATGACATGCTCGGCAGTTGGTCTGCCGCAGGCGTGGCCGGGCAGTCGGTAACGCTGCTCAAGGGCCTGCGCAATGCCGTGAGCGACCCGGCCCATATCAAATATGCGTTGGGCGCCAACCTCAGCGACGACCGCGCCACCGTGGAGTTCATCACCCGATTCCTGCCTGAAAACATGAAACTGCCCCACGATCCGCGCTCCAGCCAGGCCCTGATCGACGAGGCGTTGGCGGCGGCACGTGATGCTGACGTGATCGTCGCGGCGGTTGGCGAATGGCGTGGCATGAGCCATGAATCGGCCAGTCGCGTCGCGCTCGATCTGCCTCGCACCCAGCAGGCCTTGATCACCGCCCTGCGCGCCACCGGCAAACCGCTGGTGCTGGTACTGATGAACGGCCGTCCGCTGACCATTGGCGAACAGCAGCGCCAGGCCGACGCGGTTCTGGAAACCTGGTACGCCGGCACCGAGGGAGGCAATGCCATCGCCGATGTGCTGTTCGGCGACTACAACCCGTCCGGCAAGCTGCCGGTCACCTTCCCGCGCTCGGTGGGCCAGGTGCCGCTATACTACAGCCACTTGAGCATTGGCCGGCCGTTCACGCCAGGGCATCCAGGCAACTACAGTTCCCAATATTTCGATAGCGAGCAAGGTCCGCTGTACCCCTTCGGCTACGGCTTGAGCTACACCGATTTCAGCCTGTCGGACGTCAAGCTGTCGAGCAAGCGTATGAGCCGCGATGGCAAGGTCACAGCCAGCATCAACGTACGCAACATCGGCAAGGTCGCGGGCGAAACCGTGGTGCAGTTGTATGTGCGCGACGTGGCCGCTTCCATGGCCCGACCGGTCAAGGAGCTCAAGCATTTCCGCAAGCTGATGCTCAAGCCGGGCGAAAGCCAGACCCTGACCTTCGACATCGTCGAGGACGATCTGAAGTTCTATAACCAGCAACTGGTTCGTGCAGCGGAAGCGGGTCAATTCACTGTCATGATCGGGCTGGATTCCGACGACGTGAAAGAGGCGAACTTCGAGTTGTTGTAGCCGGCAATGGTCGAGTAGCGCCCGTGATCGACTCCCGTGCCCTGCGCCTGAGCGCCATCGTGCTGGCCATCGTGGCCGGCGCGGTGCTGTCCGCCGTCTGGGCCAGCCGCCATGCCCAGCGACTGGCCCAGAATGAAGAGGCGTCGCGCAGCGATGGCCAGCTGGCACTGTACGCCAACAGCCTGCACACGCTGATCGAGCGCTACCGCACCCTGCCTGCCGTACTGGCGCTGGATCCGCAATTGCAGCAGGCGTTGCAGGGGCCGATCAACGCGGCCACCCAGGATGTGCTGAACCGCAAGCTGGAGCGCATCAACGCGGCAGCTCGCTCCTCGACCCTGGAACTGCTCGACCGCGCCGGTTTGGCGGTGGCCGCCAGCAACTGGCGCCTGCCCACCAGCTATGTGGGTCACAACTACGCGTTCCGGCCTTATTTCAGCCAGTCGGTCAGCCAGGGCAGCGGGCGTTTCTATGCCGTGGGCGTGACCAGCGGTATCCCCGGCTATTTCCTGTCCAGCGCGATCAAGGACAGCCGGGACGGTTTTCTCGGCGCCATGGTGGTCAAGCTGGAACTGCCCGAGCTGGAACAGGAATGGGCGCAGGGGCCTGACACGCTGCTGGTCAGCGATGCGCGGGGCGTGGTGTTCATCGCCAATCGGCCGGGCTGGCGCTATCGCACGCTGCACGCCTTGAGCGATGCCGACCGCGCTGAGTTGCAGCGCACTCGCCAGTATCACGACCAAGCCGTGCAGCCACTGGATCACAAGGTGCTGGACACGCTCGACGCCGCGGCCAGGCAAGTACGGGTCAACGGCCCACAGGGTACGGCCGACTATCTCTGGGCATCGTTGCCGATGGACAGTGAAGGCTGGACCTTGCACCTGCTCAAACCACCCGTCGCGGGCAACGAGGACAGCCGCAATGCCGCGCTGGCGGCGGTGGGCGTGTGGCTGAGCCTGGTCTTCGGTGGCTTGTGGCTGAACCAGCGCCGTCGTCTGGCCGCCCTGCGCCAGCGCAGCCGCGAGCAGCTGGAGTCGCTGGTACGGGCACGTACCCGCGAATTGCGCGACGCCCAGGAAGGTCTGGTTCAGGCGGCGAAGCTGGCCGCCCTGGGCCAGATGTCGGCAGCGCTGGCCCACGAGATCAGCCAACCACTGACGGCGCAGCGCATGCAACTGGCGAGCCTGCGGCTGTTGCTCGATCAGGATCGCATCGATGCGGCGCGCCAGGCCCTGGCGCCACTGGAACAGATGCTGACACGCATGGCGGCGCTGACCACACACTTGAAAACCTTCGCCCGCAAGAGCCCGGCAGGCGTACGCGAACGACTCGACCTGGCGCGGGTGCTCGATCAGGCCTTGCAGTTGCTGGAAACGCCTCTGCAGGCAGCCGGGGTCCGCCTGCATCTGCAGGTCAGCCGGCCTGCCTGGGTGCGCGGCGACGCCATTCGCCTGGAACAGGTGATGATCAACCTGTTGCGCAATGCGCTGGACGCCATGAGCAGCGAGCCGGCCAAGGACCTGCACATCACCCTGCAGACTCACGGCGAACACTGGCATCTGGGCATCGCCGACAGTGGCAGCGGCATTGCCAGTGAACACATCGAGCATTTGTTCGATCCGTTTTTCACCACCAAGCCGATCGGCGAAGGGCTTGGCCTGGGGCTGGCGGTCTCGCTGGCGATCGCCCATGAACACGGTGGTCAGCTGAGCGCGGAAAACCTGGAGCGTGGCGCTCGCTTCACCCTCGCCCTGCCCCTCGACAAGGAGCCTGCATGAGCAATCAAGTGATGGTCATCGACGACGAAGCGAGCATTCGTGACGCCGTTGAACAATGGTTGGGCCTCAGTGGCTTTTCGGTGCAGCGTTTCAGCCAGGCCGAGGAGTGCCTGGCCCAGTTGCCGGCGGATTTCCCCGGCGTGATCCTCAGCGATGTGCGCATGCCGGGCATGGGCGGGCTTGGCCTGCTGGCGCAACTTCAGGCACGCGATCCCGAATTGCCGGTGATCCTCTTGACCGGCCACGGTGACGTACCGATGGCGGTGCAGGCCATGCGCGATGGTGCCTACGACTTTCTCGAAAAACCATTCAGCCCGGAAAGCTTGCTGAGCAGCTTGCGGCGGGCTCAGGACAAGCGTCGACTGGTCCTGGAAAACCGCCGTCTGCACAACCGCGCCGACTTCAGCGAGCAATTGCAGGCGACCCTGCTCGGCGCGGCGCCCGCCATCGCCCAACTGCGCCGCCAGGTGCTGGACCTGGCCTCACTGCCGGTCAACGTAGTGATTCGCGGCGAGACCGGCAGTGGCAAGGAGCTGGTCGCACGCTGCCTGCACGATTTCGGCCCGCGCGCCGGCAAGCCGTTCGTGGCGCTCAATTGCGCTGCCATTCCCGAGGCGTTGTTCGAGGCCGAACTGTTTGGCCATGAAAGCGGCGCCTTCACCGGTGCGCAAGGCAAGCGCATCGGCAAGCTGGAATACGCTCACGGCGGAACGTTGTTTCTCGACGAGATCGAAAGCCTGCCCATGGCCCAGCAAGCCAAGCTGCTGCGCGTGCTGCAGGAGCAGAAGCTCGAACGCCTGGGCTCCAACCAGAGCATCGCGGTGGACCTGCGCCTGGTCGCGGCCAGCAAGCCCGATCTGCTGGAGCAGGCCCGGGCCGGGCTGTTTCGCGAAGACCTGGCCTATCGGCTGAATGTCGCCGAACTGCGCCTGCCACCGCTGCGCGAGCGGCGTGAAGACATCCTGTGCCTGTTCGATCACTTCACGGCGGCCACCGCAAAGCGCCTGGGACGCCTAGTCCCGGTGGTGAACTCGACACAACTGAGTCAGTTGCTCAGCCACGATTGGCCCGGCAATGTCCGCGAGCTGGCTAACGCCGCCGAACGCCACGTGCTGGGGCTGGCCGCGCCTGCCCTGGAAACACCTGGCGCAGGGCTGTCGCTGGCGGCGCAGCAGGAAGCGTTCGAAGCGCAATGCCTGCGTGCGGCGCTCGCCCGTCATCGGGGCGACATCAAGGCGGTGATGCAAACGCTGCAAGTGCCCCGGCGGACCTTGAACGAAAAGATGCAGCGTCACGGACTGGCGCGTGAAGACTTTCGCGAATAGGCAAAAATCCGCTTATCACCCTTCTCGTATCAGCAAGAATCCGCCTACTTTATGCATAAGCCCCCGCAAAACCTGGGCTTCGCAGGCTGGCACGGCTTCTGCTATTGCCTTGGCAAGCGCGACTCAACGTGCTGCCAACAATAACGAGAAGGTTCCATCATGGATAACTCAAACACCCTGCCCGCCGGGGCAAGTGCTGCATCCGCCCCGCCTCGCACCACCGCCAGCCGGGTCAAATCGATCTTCAGCGGTTCGGTCGGCAACATGGTCGAATGGTATGACTGGTACGTCTACGCCGCATTCTCCCTGTACTTCGCCCAAGTGTTCTTCCCCAAGGGCAGTCTTAACGCCCAGTTGCTAAACACGGCCGCAATTTTCGCCGTCGGGTTTCTGATGCGCCCCATCGGCGGCTGGCTGATGGGCCTGTATGCCGACCGCAAAGGCCGTAAGGCGGCGCTGATGGCCTCGGTCCTGCTGATGTGCTTCGGCTCGCTGGTGATCGCCCTGACACCGGGCTACGAAACCATCGGCATCTGGGCGCCGGTGCTGCTGGTCCTCGCGCGGCTGATGCAGGGCCTCTCGGTAGGCGGTGAGTACGGCACCTCCGCCACTTACCTGAGCGAGATGGCCACGCGCGAGCGGCGCGGTTTCTTCTCCAGCTTCCAGTACGTCACCCTGATCTCCGGTCAGTTGATCGCCCTGGCGGTGCTGATCGTGCTGCAACAGACGCTCACCGAAGAACAACTGCTGAGCTGGGGCTGGCGCGTACCCTTCGTGATCGGTGCGCTGTGCGCCGTGGTTGCATTGTGGCTGCGTCGCGGTATGGAAGAGACCGAATCCTTCACCCAGAAAAAGGTCTCCAAGGAAAGCACGATGCGCACCCTGTTGCGCCACCCCAAGGAACTGCTGACCGTGGTCGGCCTGACCATGGGCGGTACGCTGGCGTTCTACACCTACACCACCTACATGCAGAAGTACCTGGTCAACACGGTAGGCTTCAGCAAGGCCGACTCGACGGCCATCTCGGCCGCCACGTTGTTCCTGTTCATGTGCCTGCAACCGGTCATCGGCGCCCTTTCCGATAAGGTCGGACGCCGCCCGATCCTGATCGCCTTCGGCGTACTGGGCACCCTGTGCACCGTCCCCATCCTGACCACCCTGCACACCATTGAAACCTGGTGGGGCGCGTTCTTCCTGATCATGGCGGCGCTGATCATCGTCAGTGGATACACCTCCATCAACGCGGTGGTTAAAGCTGAGCTGTTCCCCACCGAAATCCGCGCCCTGGGCGTCGGCCTGCCCTACGCACTGACCGTATCGGTCTTCGGCGGCACCGCCGAACTGATCGCGCTGTGGTTCAAGCAGATCGGCATGGAAACCGGCTACTACTGGTATGTGACCGCTTGCATCGCCTGCTCGCTGCTGGTGTACGTGTTCATGAAGGACACCCAGAAGCACTCGCGGATCGAAACGGACTGAAGCCAGGCATGCCCCCGCCGCGACGGCGGGGGCAGTTGCACTGGAAACCGCTGACAACGCACACTGGGGGCACTTGAACGCTGAGGACTGCCCCCGATGTCGGATGACACCTACTACTACGAACCCGCCAAGGGCCATGGTTTGCCCCACGACCCGTTCAACGCCATCGTCGGCCCGCGGCCAATCGGCTGGATCTCTTCTCATGATCGCGAAGGTCGTCTGAACCTGGCGCCCTACAGCTTCTTCAACGCCTTCAACTACACGCCGCCGATCATTGGCTTCGCCAGTGTGGGACGCAAGGACAGCCTGAACAACATCGAACAGACCGGCGAGTTCGTCTGGAATCTGTCGACTCGCGCCCTGGCCGAGCAGATGAACCAGAGCTGCGCGGCGGTGGGACCCGAAGTCGACGAGTTCGAACTCAGCGGTTTGCAGCACGCGCCTTCGAAGATCGTCAGCGTGCCGCGAGTGCTCGAAGCGCCGGTGTCATTCGAATGCAAGGTCACTCAGATCATTCAACTCAAGGGCGCCGATCAGCAAGAGGTGCCCACCTGGTTGATCCTGGGTGAAGTGGTGGCGGTGCACATTGCCAAGTCACTGCTCAAGGACGGCATCTACGACACGGCCGCGGCCGGCCCGATCCTGCGTGGCGGCGGCCCGGCCGATTACTTCGAGATCGGTCCGCAGGCGCTGTTCCAGATGCACCGGCCACAGGTCAAATAGGCGCAAACACCGGTTCGCCGTCTTCGTCGACGCAGGCCAGTGTCGACAAGACCTCGGCGGCAGCGCCATCGGCCTCGTGGGCGGTGGCGAACGACTGGCCGTCGAGCACCTTGTGGAAACGCGGGGCGCCACCGCCCTGCAGCGCCTTGATGGCAATGGCGGCGCGGTAACTGCCCGCCTCCGGCACTACTGCCGAAACCGCTTCGTGATGTTCGAATACCTTGCGTGCCATGACGTACCTCGGGCCGATGGAAAAGCCGCGATTGTACGCGGCTCAGGCCGCACTGGCATGTTCGAGCGCCGCGTCACCGAAGGTGTGCAGGTCGAGGCTGGTCACCAGCAGGCCGTGGACCAGATCGGAGAACACCTGCATGCCCGGCGAGTTGAGCCAGGCGGTCATCGCGGCCTGATCGCGCCAAACGCCAGCCACCTGCCACAGTCGCTCGTCGCCGTGACTGCGCTGGACCGCAAAGTGCAGACAGCCAGGCATGGCCAGCGCGGGCCGTACCAGCGCCGACAAACCCAGCCCGACCCGCTCCGAATCACCTGGCCGGGCGGTGACCAGGGCACAATGACTGACGGTAGAAAATGAGTTCATGCTCGACTCTCCCTGATTGAACGTTCTGCGGTGAACACAGTTACAGCGACAACGTTACGCAACCCCGGCTCGCAAGGGTTAGCCGTTTCCTGTCAAGGTCTTGCCCGATCCTGCCGGGTTGCAGCTTCGTTCAACTGGTATGGGTTATTTTGGGCACTTTCAGGCTTGCCCGCTGACACTGCCAGCCTCGGTGTGTACAAGGCCATGACGCAAGTTGGCAGGATTGGGCAAACATCCGGCAGCTATCGTCTACCTCTGGCATTAAGCGCGGATTATCCTCGTCTCATGTGATGTACAGATCCTGGAGCCCGCATGACCCTCTCCGCCCCTGCGTTGTTACCGCTGGACCCCGCTCTGGAACACAGCCGTCGCGAACTGGCCGAGCGCATCGCGCGCGGCGCCCAGACGCCAGGCGACCATGGCACCGCGATCGGCGGCCTGCACCTGGTGCGTTATGAGGAATGCGTGCAGTCATTCCCGGCCCTGGTCCAACCGGCGCTGTGCATCCTTGCCAATGGCCGCAAGGAAGTGCGCCTGGGCGATGAGCGCTATGTCTACGATCCGTTGAATTTTCTGGTGGTGTCGGTGGCCATGCCGGTCTCGGGACGGATCCTCGATGCCACCCCGCACGATCCCAGCCTGTCGCTGCGGCTGGACATCGACCCCGAGGAAATCAACGCAGTGATCGCCGACGCAGGACCGTTGGGGGTGCCCACGCGCTCGACCCAGCGCGGCCTGTACGTGGAGCGAATGGACACGGCCTTTCTGGATGCCGTGCTGCGCCTGGTCCGGCTGCTGGAGACGCCACGGGACATTGCCGTGCTGGCACCCCTAGTGCGGCGGGAAATCCTCTACCGTCTGTTAGGCGGGCAACAAGGTCATCGACTCTACGAAATCGCGGTGGCGCACAGTCAGACCCATCGCGTGAGCCAAGCCATCGCCTGGATCAACCGGCATTTTCATCGCAGCCTGCGCATCGAAGACCTGGCCCGGGAAGTCAACTTGAGCGTGTCCACACTGCACCACCGCTTCAAGGCGGTAACCTCCATGAGCCCGCTGCAATATCAGAAACAGCTTCGCTTGCAGGAGGCGCGCCGGCTGATGCTCAGCGAAGACCTCGACGCCTCGGCGGCCGGGTATCGAGTGGGTTACGAAAGCCCTTCCCAGTTCAGCCGCGAATACAGCCGCCATTTCGGCGCGCCGCCGGTGCGCGATCTGGCACGGCTGCGGATCAGTCTGTAGGGCCGCGCAGGCAGACCTGGAAAAAACACCGGGTCACCGATAGAACCGATAGCTAGCTATCCAGTACACTCTAAGCCACGGCCCGCGGCCATCTGGCCTCGGCGTTTCTCTACAGGCCCACCTGTGACCGATCTCAGCCATTCCCCGCCGGCCATCAAGAGCATTCTGGTGGCCTTGATGCTGGCCATTTTTCTCGGCGCCCTGGATCAGACCATCGTTGCGGTCTCGATGCCGGCCATCTCTGCGCAGTTCAACGACGTCGACCGCCTGGCCTGGGTGATTTCCGGGTACATGGTGGCCATGACCGTGGCCACGCCGATCTACGGCAAGCTGGGCGACCTGTATGGCCGTCGGCGGATGATCCTCATCGGCACCGGGCTTTTCACCGTCGCGTCGCTGTTCTGTGGCATGGCGCAGAGCATGGAGCAACTGGTGCTGGCGCGCCTGCTGCAAGGGGTCGGCGCTGGCGGCATGGTGTCGGTCAGCCAGGCAATCATCGGTGACGTGGTGCCCCCTCGCGAGCGCGGTCGCTACCAGGGGTATTTCAGCAGCATGTACGCCGCAGCCAGTGTGTTGGGGCCGGTGCTGGGCGGCTACATGACCCAGTACCTGTCGTGGCGCTGGGTGTTTTTGATCAACCTGCCGCTGGGCGCATTCGCCTGTTGGTACGCCAACCGCAAGCTGGCCGGGCTGCCGATTCCGCAGCGCACGCCGGTCATCGACTACCTGGGCACGGTGCTGATGATCATCGGTTTGAGCACCTTGCTGATGAGCATCACCCGCATCGGCCAGGGCCATGGGCTGGGCGACACGCAGGTGTGGGGCCTGCTGGTGGTGGCCGTGGTGGCACTGCTGGGTTTCGTCTGGCATGAGCGACGCTTTCGCGAGCCTCTGCTGCCGCTGCACCTGTTCGCCATTCCAGCGGCGGTGCTGTGCTGGTGCTCGGTGTTTTTCACCAGCTTCCAGGCCATTGGCCTGAGCGTGATGATGCCCCTGCGCTTCCAGACGGTCACCGGGGCCGGGGCCGATGCGGCGGCGCTGTACCTGCTGCCGCTGGCGCTGGGCCTGCCGATCGGCGCATTTCTGGGCGGGCGTCGGACTTCACAGACCGGGCGTTACAAACCGATCATCCTGACCGGGGCGCTGCTTGCCCCGCTGGGGATTATGGGCATGTCGTTCAGCCCGCCGGACAACCTGCTGCTCAGCGTGGGCTTCATGTTGTTGACCGGCTTCGCCTGCGGCCTGCAGTTTCCCACCTCGCTGGTGGGCGCGCAGAACTCGGTGCAGGCCAGGGACATTGGTGTGGCGACCAGCACCCTGGCGTTGTTTCGCTCGCTGGGGGGCGCGGTTGGGGTGGCCTGCCTGTCGGCCCTGCTCCTGGCCATGTTGCATGGCGTGCAGTTGGCGGACGGTGCCTTGGGCGGTCACGGCCTCGAGGCGATGGGCGACAATGTACTGCTGACCGGGCTCAATGCGGCGGCAGGCCCGGCACGGGACGCCTTGCGGCTGGAACTGGGGCAGACCTTTCAACACTTGCTGTGGGCCAGTGCCGGTATTTCGCTGCTGGGACTGGCCGTGGCATTGGCGCTGCCCAATCTGGAACTGAGGGGCCGTGGGCATGGGGAGAAGTAGCTTGTGTGGGGGGCAGGTCTGGCCTCTTCGCGGGTAGAACCCGCTCCCACAAGGGGTGGAGCGAAGCTGCTTGACCTGTGGGAGGGGGTTCTAACCGCGAAGGGGCCCGCTCAGACAGCCGGTCGCTTCTTGCGTTGGGCCCAGGCCACGGCCAGGCCGCTGAGGCAGATGACGCTGATGCCCACCACCCCGAAGATATCCGGGGTATGGTCGAAGATCAGGTAACCATACATGCCGGCAAACAGGATCTGCCCGTAGCTGAACGGCGCCAGCAGCGCCGGCGCCGCATGGCGAAAGGCTTGGGTCAGCAACAGATGCCCGAGCATGCCGCAGGTGCCCAGCCCCACCATGAACAAGGCATCGATCCAGCCCGGTGCCTGCCAGAAGAACGGCAGCACCGCGCTCATGATCAGAGTGTTGAAGATACCGGCAAGAAAGTTGCTGGTGGTCGGGCTGTCGATGCCGCTCAGCTTGCGCGTGAGCAACTGGTACAGACCGAAGAAGAACGCGGAAATCAGCGGCAGGATGATGGCCGGGGTGAACAAGGCACCGCCGGGCCGGATGACGATGAGTACACCGATGAAGCCCGTGATCACCGCCGCCCACTGAGCGCGCGTGACGACTTCCTTGAGCAGCGGCACCGACAGCGCCGTCACCAGCAAGGGCGCCAGGAAGTTCACCGCGGTGGCCTCGGCCAACGGTATGTAACGCAGGCTGGTGGTGAAGAACAGGCTGGTGGCGATCAGGCACAGCGCGCGCAGCAGCTGCAATCCGGGTCGCTTGGTGCGGATGACCGTGGACAAACCGGTCTGCGGCACGAAGATGGCCAGCATCAACAGGGTGTGCACCACATAGCGCGCCCACACCACGACGACGATGGGAAAAAACCCGGAGAGGTACTTGGACAAGGCGTCGTGACTGGCGAACAGCAACGTCGCCAGACAGATCAGCGCGATACCGCGCAGCGGCTGGCTGGCCCCAGTAAGCAACGGGTTTTGCACGCTCATTCACACGCTCGCAACAGGATGATGAAAGGGTACCGACCGGGCGGGTAAGGTCGATGATGGCGCGAGCGGGGGCAGTGTTACAACTTGATTCACAACTTTATTTGCGCAACGCCGGCGTCAGGCTCAGCGTTTGCAGGCTCAGGTCCACCCAACGCTCGGCTTCCTGGAAAAGGTCGAAACTGCCAGGAACCAGCAACCATTGACCGATCATGCCATCTATATAGGCGTGCAAGGCGATGGCGGCCCTGACGGTATCCAGGTCACTCGGCAGCTGTTCACGGTTCACCGCATTTCTCAGCGAGCGTTCGATGCGCACATTGCAGTCGATGCTGACCGTCTGACGTTGGCGACGCATGTCACACATTTCATCGGTGAACTCGCACTTATGATGCAGAATTTCGTTGAGACGGCGGGTCTTGGGGTCCACGGCGATCTGCTGGAACAGGCGGATCAGCAGCTTGCGCATGCAACCCAGTGGATCGGGCTCATCCTCGCTTTCGCTGGCCTGGGCCAATTCTTCGAGCGGCTCCTGCAGGCTGTCGAGCATGGCCTGGACCAGATCGGCCTTGTTGCTGAAGTGCCAATAGATGGCGCCGCGCGTCACCCCGGCCAGGGTTGCGATGTCGGCCAAGGTCGTGCGAGCCACACCGCGCTCGTAGAAAGCCTGTTCGGCGGCCTCGAGAATCTGGCTTCGGGTTTCCTGGGCTTCCTCTTTGGTACGGCGAACCATGGCAGTAGAACCTCAATCTTCAATGCACGGGCCATGCGGTACGCGGCGCGTGCTCAGGCCGGGAATCCCTTTTGTGCGGGGCTTGTCCCGAATGTCGATGGTGCGCCGCCTCGTCGCGGGCATCAGGCCATCAAGTTGTTTACAAACAACCACGAATGTAAGTATATTCGTTAGTAAGCTATTAATCCAGTCGTAACATTTTTTCAACCTTCCACTATTCTTGAGCCCTCCCACGCGCTCACGACCCGAGGATCTTCATGCAATTCAAGCCAGTTGTTACCGCTCTGGTATCCGCCGTCGCCCTGGCAACCCTGCTCAGCGGCTGTGACAAAAAGGAAGAAGCAGCCCCGCAGCAGGCTCAGCAGGCTCCTCAGGTCGGCGTGGTTACCTTGAAAGCCCAACCCTACACCCTGACCAGCGAACTGCCGGGCCGGACCACCGCGTACCGCGTGGCCGAAGTGCGGCCGCAGGTCAACGGGATCATCCTCAAGCGTCTGTTCCAGGAAGGTACCGAGGTCAAGGCCGGGCAGCAGCTCTATCAGATCGACCCGTCGGTGTACGAGGCCACGCTGGGCAGCTCCCAGGCGACCCTGGAATCGGCCAAGTCGCTGGCCGGACGCTACAAGCAGTTGATCGACGAGCAAGCCGTCAGCCGCCAGGAATACGACAACGCCCGCTCGCAGCAGCTGCAAGCCGAAGCCTCGGTCAAGAGCGCGCAGATCGACTTGCGCTACACCAAGGTGCTGGCGCCGATCTCGGGCCGCATCGGTCGTTCCGACGTGACCGAAGGCGCGCTGGTGACCAATGGCCAGACCAACGCCATGGCCACCATTCAGCAGCTGGACCCGATCTACGTCGACGTGACCCAGTCGTCCGCCGAGATGCTCCGGTTGCGTCGCGACCTGGACAGCGGCAAGTTGCAGAAGGCCGGCGACAACGCCGCCTCGGTGAAACTGACCCTGGAAGACGGCAGCGAATACAGCCAGACCGGCAAGCTGGAGTTCTCCGAGGTGTCGGTCGACCAGGCCACCGGATCGGTGACCCTGCGCGCCGTGTTCCCCAACCCCGAGCACGTGCTGCTGCCGGGCATGTTCGTTCACGCCAAGCTGCAGGCCGGTGTGCGCAGCGAGGCCATCCTGGCACCGCAGCAAGGCGTGACCCGTGACCTCAAGGGCACCCCGACCGCCTTGATCGTGAACAAGGACAACAAGGTCGAGCAGCGCGAGCTGGTGGCCAACCGCACCGACGGCGCCTTCTGGGTGATCGAGAAAGGCCTGAACGCCGGCGATCGCGTCATCACCGAGGGCCTGCAGTACGTCAAGCCAGGCGCCGACGTGACCGTGAAGGAAGCGGGCAACCTGACGCCCGGCCAGTCCGATTCCACCGCCACAGGCGAAGGTAAGTAATCGATGTCCAGATTCTTTATTGACCGCCCCATTTTCGCCTGGGTGCTCGCTCTGGTGATCATGCTCGTGGGCGGGCTGGCAATTCTCAAGTTGCCCATCAACCAATACCCGGCCATCGCGCCGACCGCCATCGATATCCAGGTCACCTACCCCGGTGCTTCCGCACAGACCGTGCAGGACACCGTGGTCCAGATCATCGAGCAGCAGCTCAACGGTATCGACAACCTGCGTTACGTTTCCTCGGACAGTAACTCCGATGGCAGCATGACCATCACCGTGACCTTCAACCAGGGCACCAACCCCGACATCGCTCAGGTTCAGGTGCAGAACAAGCTGAACCTGGCCACGCCACTGTTGCCGCAGGAGGTCCAGCAACAGGGTCTGCGTGTGACCAAGTCGGTGAAGAACTTCCTGCTGGTGATCGGTCTGGTGTCCGAAGATGGCAGCATGACCAAGGACGACCTGTCCAACTACATCGTTTCCAACATCCAGGACCCGATCTCGCGGACTTCCGGTGTGGGTGACTTCCAGGTGTTCGGTTCGCAGTACGCCATGCGTATCTGGCTGGATCCGGCCAAGCTCAACAAATTCCAGCTCACACCGGTGGAAGTGAGCGCTGCGATCACTGCGCAGAACGTGCAGATCGCGACCGGTCAGCTGGGCGGCCTGCCAGCCTTGCCCGGCACCCAGCTCAACGCCACCATCATCGGCAAGACCCGCCTGCAGACTGCCGAGCAGTTCGGCAATATCTTCCTGAAAGTCGACAACGACGGCGCGCAGGTCCGCCTCAAGGACGTCGCGCGCATTGGCCTGGGCGGTCAGAACTACAGCATCGACGCGCAGTTCAACGGCAGCCCGGCTTCGGGTATGGCGATCAAGCTGGCCACGGGCGCCAACGCTCTGGACACGGCCAAGGCCATTCGTGCCACGGTGTCCAACCTGGAGCCGTTTTTCCCGCCTGGGATGAAGGTGGTCTACCCGTATGACACCACACCGACCGTGACCGAATCGATCACAGGCGTGGTCCACACCCTGATCGAAGCGATCGTGCTGGTGTTCCTGGTGATGTACCTGTTCCTGCAGAACCTGCGAGCGACCATCATCACGACGATGACGGTCCCGGTGGTACTGCTCGGCACCTTCGGCATCCTCGCTGCGTTCGGTTTCACCATCAACACCTTGACCATGTTCGGCATGATCCTGGCGATCGGGCTATTGGTGGACGATGCGATCGTGGTGGTGGAGAACGTCGAACGGGTGATGGAAGAGGAGCATCTGTCGCCCAAGGAGGCGACCAAGAAATCCATGGACCAGATCCAGGGTGCTCTGGTCGGTATCGCCATGGTGCTGTCGGCGGTACTGCTGCCGATGGCCTTCTTCGGCGGCTCCACGGGTGTGATCTACAAGCAGTTCTCCATCACCATCGTTTCGGCCATGGCCCTGTCGGTACTGGTCGCATTGATCTTCACTCCGGCGCTGTGCGCCACCATGCTCAAGCCGATCGATCCGGAAAAGCACGGCCAACCCAAGCGCGGCTTCTTCGGCTGGTTCAACCGGACCTTCGACCGCAGCGTGGTCAAGTACGAGAACGGCGTCAAACGCATGGTGACCCACAAGTTGCCGGCGTTCCTGGTGTACCTGCTGATTTTCGCTGGCATGGTTTTCCTGTTCATGCGTATTCCGGCAGCGTTCCTGCCGGATGAAGACCAGGGCGTGATCTTTGCCCAGGTGCAGACCCCGGCTGGCTCGTCCGCCGAGCGGACGCAGAAAGTCATCGACGACATGCGCACTTACCTGCTCGATGGCGAAAACGGCGAAGGCGCGGGCGTCAAATCCGTGTTCAGCGTCAACGGTTTCAACTTCGCTGGCCGTGGCCAGAGTTCGGGCCTGGCGTTCGTCATGCTCAAGCCCTGGGATGAGCGCGACGCCGAGACCACCGTGTTCAAGATCGCCGAACGGGCACAGAAACACTTCGCCAGCTTCCGCGATGCCATGGTGTTCGCCGTGGTGCCTCCGTCGGTACTCGAACTGGGTAACGCGTCGGGCTTTGACGTCTACCTGCAGGACCAGGGCGGTGTCGGCCACGAAAAACTGCTGGAAGCGCGCAACCAGTTCCTCGGGATGGCGGCACAGAGCAAGATTCTGGCAGGCGTACGTCCCAACGGCCTGAACGATGAGCCGCAATACCAGCTCACCGTGGATGACGAGAAGGCCAGTGCACTGGGCATTACCTTGTCGAACATCAACCAGACCCTATCGATCGCTCTGGGTGGTAGCTACGTCAACGACTTCATCGACCGCGGTCGGGTGAAGAAGGTGTACGTGCAGGGCGAAGCCTTCGGTCGCATGACACCTGAAGACCTGAACAAGTGGTACGTGCGCAACGACGCCGGGACCATGGTGCCGCTGTCTGCGATTGCCACCGGTGAATGGATCTACGGTTCGCCCAAGCTGTCGCGCTACAACGGTGTCGCAGCCATGGAAATCCTCGGTACTCCGGCACCGGGCTACAGCTCGGGTCAGGCGATGGCCGAGGTCGAGGCGCTGGCCAAGAAGCTGCCTGCCGGCGTGGGCTATTCGTTCACCGGTCTGTCATACGAAGAGCGTCTGTCCGGCTCGCAGGCTCCAGCGCTGTACGCCATCTCGCTGCTGTTCGTGTTCCTGTGCCTGGCGGCCTTGTATGAAAGCTGGTCGATCCCGATCGCGGTGCTTCTGGTTGTGCCGCTGGGTGTGATCGGTGCGCTGATCGCGACCAGCATGCGCGGGTTGTCCAACGACGTGTTCTTCCAGGTAGGCTTGCTGGTCACGGTGGGCCTGGCGGCCAAGAACGCCATTCTGATCGTCGAGTTCGCCAAGGAACTGCACGAACAGGGCAAGAGCCTGGTGGAAGCGGCGGCCGAAGCATGCCGCATGCGTCTGCGACCAATCATCATGACGTCCCTGGCGTTCATCCTCGGCGTGGTACCGCTGGCGATTTCCAGCGGCGCAGGCTCGGGTAGCCAACATGCGATCGGTACCGGTGTGATCGGCGGTATGATCACCGCCACCATCCTGGCAATTTTCTGGGTGCCGATGTTCTACGTGGCCGTGTCGTCGCTGTTCAAGAGCAAGTACGACAAGGAACACGAGAAGGACAACGACAAAGCCATTACACACGATGAGGCTGGCCAATGAGCAAGTCACTGATATCCATCGCTGTCGCCGCCTTCGTGCTCGGCGGCTGCTCGATGATCCCCGAGTACAAGCAGCCTGCCCTGCCGGTGGCCGAGCAGTTCCCGCAGGGCGAGGCCTACGCGCCCGCCGATGCGGCCGAAGTGGCGGCGGCGGAACAAGGCTGGCGGCAGTTCTTCACCGATCCGGCGCTCGAGCGCCTGGTGCAGGTAGCGCTTGAGAACAACCGCGACCTGCGTGTCGCGGCGCTGAACATCGAAGCCTATCGGGCGCAGTACCGCATCCAGCGTGCCGATCTGTTCCCGGCCATCAATGCCGACGGCACCGGTACGCGTCAGCGCACACCGGCTGACCTGTCACAGCTTGGCGAGTCGGGCATCTCCAGCCAGTACGCCGTCACGCTGGGCGTGAGTGCCTATGAGCTGGACCTGTGGGGGCGCATCCGCAGCCTCAGCGAACAGGCCTTGCAAACCTATCTATCCACCGAGGAGGCTCGTCGCTCCACACAGATCAGCCTGGTGGCCAACGTGGCCAACGCCTACCTGACCTGGCAGGCCGACCAGGCGCTGCTGAAGTTGACCCAGGAGACCCTGGGCGCCTTCGAGCAGAGCCTCAAGCTGACCAGCCGCAGCACCGAAGTAGGCGTGTCCTCGGCCCTGGACCTGAGCCAGGCACGCACGGCGGTGGAAACCGCCCGTGTCAGCCTGGCGCGCTACAAGCGCCAGGTGGCTCAGGATCGCAACAACCTGACCCTGCTGCTGGGCACGGCCATTCCGACCGACCTGCCAGAAGCCCGTGGGCTGGACGCCGACCTGCTCAGCGAAGTACCGGCCGGCATGCCGTCGCAGTTGCTGACCCGACGCCCGGACATTCTCGAAGCCGAGCACGCCCTGCTGGCCGCCAACGCCAACATCGGCGCGGCCCGCGCGGCGTTCTTCCCCAGCATCAGCCTGACCGCCAATGCCGGTACGTCGAGCCGACAGCTGTCCGGCCTGTTCGACGCCGGTTCCGGCAGCTGGCTGTTCTCGCCGAGCATCAGCCTGCCGATCTTCAACGCCGGTGCGCTGCGTGCCAGCCTGGACTACTCGAAGATCCAGAAAGACATCAACGTGGCCAACTACGAGAAGGCCATTCAGACCGCGTTCCAGGAAGTGTCCGACGGCTTGGCCGCACGCAAGACCTACAACGAGCAGTTGCAGGCCCAGCGTGATTCGGTGCAGGCCAACCAGGATTACTACCGCCTGGCCGAGCGTCGCTACCGTATCGGTATCGACAGCAACCTGACCTTCCTCGATGCCCAGCGCTCGCTGTTCAGTGCCCAGCAATCGCTGATCACCGACCGGCTGTCGCAGCTGACCAGCGAGGTCAATCTGTACAAGGCGCTGGGAGGCGGCTGGTACGAGCGCACTGGCCAGGCCCAGTTGGCCCAGCCAACGCAGGCGCCCAAGAGCTGACTGCTGATGGCATGAAAAAACCACCGCTTGCGGTGGTTTTTTTACGCCTGTGACCCGCTGCCAGGAGTGAGTCAGCGCGAAAGAGCTGAAGAAAATGTCACCCGGGACTGGCCGAAAGTTCAATCATGAGCAATAGTGGTCCGATGACCAGATAACTGACTTGTTATTAACTAGTTAGTTAGTGTTCGGTTATCGCACGCATTCCTGTGCGGTCGGTTGAATCGTGCTTCACCCCGAAGCACCATCCGCGCAACACGTAACAAAATGTCAGAAAAGCCCGTTCCAGCGTGCGTCAATCATAAAATCAATAACAATAGGTTTACCCCATGCGCCAGCACTTCCATCGTTCACCCCGTCTGTTGCCCAACCTGATCGCGTTGACCGTTGCCACGGCCGCCCTGCCTTCCTTCGCAGCCGAGTCCGGCTTTCTGGAAGACGCCAAGGTCGGTCTGAACCTGCGCAACTTCTATTTCAATCGCAATCACGTAAACCCAGCCTTCCCGCAAAGCAAGTCCGAGGAGTGGACCCAGAGCTTCATACTCGACGCCAAATCCGGCTACACCCAGGGCCTGGTCGGCTTCGGTGTGGACGTGCTGGGCATGTACTCGGTCAAGCTCGATGGTGGCCGCGGTACCTATGGCACGCAGTTGCTGCCTGTGCATGACGGCAATGATCCGGCCGATGATTTCGGCCGTCTGGGTGTGGCCGCCAAGGCCAAGATCTCCAAGACCGTGCTCAAGGTCGGCGAGTGGATGCCGGTACTGCCCATCCTGCGTTCGGACGACGGCCGCTCGCTGCCGCAGACCTTCCAGGGCGGACAGATCACCTCTCAGGAAATCGATGGCCTGACCCTGTACGGTGGCCAGTTCCGCAAGAACAGCCCGCGCAACGATGCCAGCATGGAGGACATGTTCCTGCAGGGTCGCGCCGGCATCACCTCCGACCGTTTCAACTTCGTCGGTGGCGAGTACACCTTCAACAACAAGAACACCCTGGTCGGCCTGTGGAACGCCGAGCTCAAGGACATCTACCAGCAGCAATACCTGCAGATCCTGCACAGCCAGCCGATTGGCGACTGGACCTTGGGCGCCAACCTGGGCTTCTTCCACGGCAAGGAAGACGGCAGCGCACGGGCCGGCGATCTGGACAACAAGACCTGGTCGGCGCTGCTGTCCGCCAAGTACGGCAGCAACACCTTCTATGTCGGCCTGCAGAAAGTCACCGGCGACAATGGCTGGATGCGCGTCAACGGCACCAGTGGCGGTACCTTGGCTAACGACAGCTATAACTCCAGCTACGAGAATGCCAAGGAAAAATCCTGGCAGTTGCGCCACGACTTCAACTTTGCCGGCGTGGGCGTTCCAGGCCTGACCCTGATGAACCGCTACATCAGCGGCGACAACGTGCATACCGCCACCGTCACCGACGGCAAGGAATGGGGGCGCGAAACCGAGCTGGCCTACACCGTGCAGTCGGGCACCTTCAAGAGCCTGAACATGCGCTGGCGCAACTCGACCATGCGTCGCGACTACAGCACCAGCGAGTTCGACGAAAACCGCGTGATCGTCAGCTACCCGTTGAGCATTCTGTAATCGCCGGGGCGGTGGCGCGTTCAGCGCGCTACCGCCCTCCTTCCCCTATCACTGGCGTGATTCGACGCCCAGCTCATCCCAGACCGATTCGGCCAGGTGAAACGTTGCATTGGCCGCCGGAATGCCGCAGTAGATCGCACTCTGCATCAGGACTTCCTTGATCTCTTCACGGGTGACGCCGTTGCTGGCGGCCGCGCGCAGGTGCAGTTTGAGTTCTTCACTGCGGTTCATGCCGATCAGCATGGCGATGGTGATCAGGCTGCGCGTGTGCCGCGGCAGACCCGGACGGGTCCAGATATCGCCCCACGCGTGGCGGGTGATCATCTCCTGGAACTCGCTGTTGAACTCGGTCAGGTTGTTCAGGCTGCGCTCTACATGAGCCTCGCCCAACACAGCACGCCGGACTTTCATTCCTTCGTTGTAGCGTTCTTTCTCGTCCACGAACGGGCTCCTTCAGCGCAATAGAAATTCGACGACCCGGTCGCTGAACGGCGCACCGATTTCGACGTTGGAGAGATGCGCGGCAGCAAACTCGGCGTACTGCGCACCGGCCACCTGCTCGACGATGAACTGCGCATCCGCCGGTGTGGTGACAGCGTCCTCGCTGCCTGCGATCACCAGCAGTGGCATCTGGATGGCAGCCAGCTGTTCGCGAAAATCGGCATCGCGCACCGCAGCGCAGTTGGCGGCGTAGCCCTGCGGGGAGGTGGCGGCGAGCATGTCGGTGATGCGTGTGGCCTCCTGCGGATGGGCCTCGGCGAACGCCGGAGTGAACCAGCGTGCGATGGAAGCGTCACGCAACGCCTGCATGGCAGCCTCGCCTTGGCCGAGAACCATTTCGATGCGTGGATTCCAGACGTCCTGGGTGCCGATCTTCGCCGCCGTGTTGCAAATCACCAGCTTGTGCAGGCGCTCGCCGGCATTGATGCCCAGCCATTGGCCGATCAGACCGCCCATGGACAGGCCACAGAAATGCACCTTGTCCAGGCTCAGGGCATCGAGCAACGCCAGGACGTCGCCGCCCAACTGCTCGATGGTGTACGTCCCGGGGGTGACCAGGGACTGGCCATGACCACGGGTGTCGTAGCGCAGCACCTGGAAATGTTCGGTGAAGGCGGCCATCTGGCCGTCCCACATGTGTCGGTCGGTGCCCAGCGAGTTGGACAGCACCAGGACGGGCTTGTCCTTGGGGCCTTCCAGGCTGTAATCGAGTTCGCCGTCGGCGAGTTGTACCTGTGCCACGCTCATCTCCTCACGCATTCAAAAGATCGTGTTCGGCTACGGCCCGTTCAACCCAGACCTGGGCCTGGCCCAGGTAGTGCGAAGGGTCCAGCAGACGGTCCAGTTCATCGGCACTTAATTGCTCGGTGACCTGCGGCTCGTCGCCGAGTACCGCACGCAGGTGGCGGCCTTGAGCGACGGCCTGCTTGCAGCACTGTTCCAGCACATGGTGCGCGCGGTCGCGACCGATCCGCTGCGCCAACACGATGCTGACGGCTTCGGCCAGCACCAGGCCCTGGGTCAGGTCCAGGTTCGCCCGCATGCGCTCAGCGTCGACCTGCATGCCATCGGCAATGGCCAGGGCCTGCTGCAACGCACCGGAAACCAGGCAGCAGATCTCCGGCAGGGTTTCCCATTCGGCATGCCACAGCCCCAGGCTGCGTTCATGCTCTTGAGGCATGGCGCTGAACAGCGTCGCCACAAGCCCCGGCACTCGGGTGGCAGCGCCGATGAGCACTGCCGCACCGACCGGATTGCGCTTGTGCGGCATGGTCGACGAACCGCCCTTGCCCGGCGCGGACGGCTCGAACACTTCCGCCGCTTCGGTCTGCATCAACAGGCTGATGTCCCGGCCCAGCTTACCCAGGCTGCCGGCCACCAGGCCAAGTACCGAGGCCAGTTCCACCAGCCGGTCGCGCTGGGTATGCCAAGGCTGGTCGGGCAGGTTCAGGTGCAGTTCCTCGGCCAGCGCCCGGGCCACCGGCATTGCCTGTTCGCCGAGAGCAGCCAAAGTGCCCGAGGCACCGCCGAACTGCAGGCAGGCCAGCCGTGGCCTGAGCTCACGCAGGCGTTGCCGGCTGCGGGTTAGGGCGCCGAGCCAGCCGGCGATTTTCATGCCCAGGGTGACGGGCGTGGCGTGTTGCAGCCAGGTGCGTCCGGGCATGACCGTGGCGGCATGGCGACGGGCCTGCTGGCTCAGCGCCTCGCTCAGACGTTGCAGGTCGGCTTCGATCAGGTCGACCGCCGCCAGCAGTTGCAGGACCAGTCCGGTGTCCATGACGTCCTGACTGGTCGCGCCCAGATGCACATAGCGCTCGGCATCCGGGTCGGAAGCGGCGATGGCCTTGCCGAGCATCTTGACCAGCGGAATGGCCGAATTGCCGGCACTGGCGATGGCTTGCGCCAGGGCCTGAAAATCGTACTGCTCGGCCTTGCAGGCCGCCTCGATGGGGGCGACGGCCGAGCCGGGTATCACGCCGACGCGGGCCTGGGCCCGAGCCAGCGCGGATTCGAAATCAAGCATGCCCTGCACCCGGCCATGGTCGCAGAAAATCTGGCGCATGGCGGGCGCAGTGAAATAGACATCGAACAACTGATTGTTCGGCGGTTGGCTCATGGAACTCCCCTGTAACGGCGCGCCACACAAGGCGCGCCTGTGGGCTTAATGGTCGGTATGCAGGTACTTGGGTTGCTTGGGCAAGCGCAGACTGAACAGGAACGCGATCGCCATCATCACCGTCACGTACCAGTAGAACGCGTTTTCGTTGCCCATGTTCTTCAGGTTCAGCGCGACGAACTCCGCCGACCCGCCGAACACGGCGTTGGCCACGGCGTAGGCCAGGCCAACGCCCAGCGCGCGCACTTGCGGCGGGAACATCTCGGCTTTGACCAGACCGCTGATCGAGGTATAGAAGCTGACGATGGCCAAGGCCAGGGTGATCAGCACGAAGGCCAGGAACGGGCTGGTGACGGTCTTCAATACCATGAGGATCGGCAAGGTGCACAAGGTGCCGAGGCCGGCGAACCAGAGCATGGAGTTACGGCGGCCGATCCGGTCGGCGAGCATGCCGAACAGCGGCTGCATGCACATGTACAGGAACAGCGCGCCAGTCATGATCAGGCTGGCGGTCTTGGCGTGCAGGCCCGCGGTATTGACCAGGTATTTCTGCATGTACGTGGTGAAGGTGTAGAAAATCAGCGAGCCACCTGCGGTGTAGCCCAACACGGTGATGAACGCCGCGCTGTGGTTCTTGAACAGCCCGGCTATGCTGCCAGCGTCCTTGTCGTTGCGGGTCTCGGCGGTACTGGTTTCCTCAAGGGTACGGCGCAGCAACAGCGAAATGATCGCGGCCACCGCACCGACGAAGAACGGAATACGCCAGCCCCACGCGCGCAATTCCTGCTCATCGAGAAACTGCTGAAGGATGACCACGGTCAACACCGCCAGCAGTTGCCCACCGATCAGGGTGACGTACTGGAACGATGCAAAGAAGCCACGCTGCCCCCGCAAGGCCACTTCCGACATGTAGGTGGCCGTGGTGCCGTATTCACCGCCCACCGAAAGGCCCTGGAACAGACGGGCCAGCAGCAGGATGATCGGCGCCCAGACGCCGATGGTGGCGTAGGTGGGCAGGCAGGCGATCACCAGCGAGCCGGCGCACATCATCAGCACCGAGATCATCATCGAATTCTTGCGGCCATGCTTGTCGGCCACCCGGCCGAACAGCCAGCCACCGATGGGCCGCATCAGGAAGCCCGCCGCGAAGACCCCGGCGGTGTTGACCAATTGCACGGTGGGGTCGTCGGAGGGAAAGAACGCGGGGGCGAAGTAGATGGCGCAGAAGGCGTAGACATAGAAGTCGAACCACTCCACCAGATTGCCCGATGACGCGCCGACGATTGCGAAAATGCGCTTCTTGCGCTCCTCACCGGTGTAATGAACTGTTGTCATGTTTTAGTTCTCATTGAGGTCGGTAAAGGCTAGACATAACCTGTTACAACCCCAGGCACAAGGTGATTGGCTGTCTGGGAGGTTGAGGGTTGGCTTTAGGGCCTCTTCGCGGGCAGAGCCCGCTCCCACAGGAGCCTGCTCCCACAAGAACATTTGATCTATGTGGGAGCGGGCTTTCTGTGGGAGCGGGGCGGGCGGCGAGCCCTCTGCCCGCGAAGAGGCCCGTCAGTTCCCCCTCAAACCCGCTCGATCGCCAACGCCAACCCCTGCCCTACCCCTACGCACATCGTCGCCAGCCCGCGCTTGCCGCCGCTTTTTTCCAACTGATGCAGCGCCGTCAACACCAGCCGCGCACCGCTCATGCCCAGCGGATGACCCAAGGCAATCGCACCGCCGTTCGGATTGACCTGCGCGGCATCGTCCGCCAGCCCCAGGTCGCGCAGCACCGCCAGGCCCTGGCTGGCGAACGCCTCGTTGAGCTCGATCACGTCGAAGTCCTCGACCGCCAGGTTCAGGCGTTCGAGCAGTTTGCGTACGGCCGGCACCGGACCGACCCCCATGACCCGCGGTGCTACCCCGGCACTGGCCATGCCCAGCACGCGGCCACGGGCAGTCAGGCCGTGCTTTTGCACCGCCTCGGCGCTGGCGAG
>NZ_DJUS01000065.1:0-22523 GCF_002438365.1 Pseudomonas sp. UBA6276 | reverse complement strand
CCAGCGCCTTGGTCATCAGCAGGTAGGTGTTGGCATCGAACCGACCGGAAAACTCCTCGCCCTGATAGCGCAGGTAGCTTTCAACCTGGAACTCGACGCTGTGGAAGTCATAGTTGAGCTTCTCGCTCTTCAGGCCACGGCCGAATTTCTCGCCCATCGAATCGTCTGACAGGTAGGTGATGTGCCCGACCATGCGCGCGAGCATCAGGCCGCGTTTGGGAATCACGCCACGGGCCTGGAAATCGCCGCCATGGAATTCGGGGTCGGACAGGATGGCCTGGCGGGCCACTTCGTTGAAGGCGATGTTCTGCGCGCTGAGCTTGGGCGCCGAAGCGATCGCCAGGCAGTGGCGGACGCGGTCGGGGTAGGTGATGGTCCACTGCAGCGCCTGCATGCCGCCCAGACTGCCACCGACCACCGCCGCCCATTGGGCGATGCCCAGCGCGTCCGCCAGACAGGCCTGGCTGTGCACCCAGTCTTCCACGGTCAGGACCGGAAAATCGGCGCCGAACGGCTTGCCGGTCTCGGGATCGATGCTGCTGGGGCCGGTGGAACCGTTGCAGCCGCCGAGGTTGTTCAGGCTGACCACGAAGAAGCGGTTGGTGTCGATGGGCTTGCCGGGGCCGATGCAGCTGTCCCACCAGCCCGGCTTACGGTCTTCGGTGGAGTGATAACCGGCTGCATGGTGATGGCCCGACAGCGCGTGGCAGATCAGCACCGCATTGCTGGCGCTGGCATTGAGCTGGCCGTAGGTCTCGTAGATCAGGTCGTAGGCGGGCAGCGACCGGCCGCAGGCCAGGGCCAGGGGTTCGCTGAAGTGGGCAATTTGTGGAACGACCAGACCGACGCAATCATCGGGAAAGACAGTGGACATCGACCCTGCTCACGCTTGAATGAGGCGTAAGTCTAAAGAGCGCAGGGCAGAGGGGCAAGCAGCGCTTGGCGGGGGTACAGGCGAGTGTGCAGGCAGGCTTGCCAGCTGCGCGAGCGCTCGTAGGAGCGCTGGCGCAGCTGGCGTGCAGCGGTCAGATCAGCAGGCGCAGAATCTGCGGCATGCCGGTGGTCATGGCCAGGTTGTTGATGACCAGCATGTCCAGCAGTTTGAGCACCATGAAGGCCAGGATCGGCGAGATGTCGAGGCCGCCCAGGTTGGGCACGATGCGCCGGAACGGCGCCAGCGCCGGTTCGCAGATCTGGTTGACCAGCTCGGCGCCGGGGTTGTGGCTCTGCGGCGCGACCCAGGAGAGGATCACGCTGATGATCATGGCGAAGAAGAAGATCTTCAGGAACAGCGCCGTCACCCCGATGATCGCCCACACCAGCAACTGAAGGGGGTTGCCCGTGGTGCCGTAGGCCAGCAGCAGGGTCAGCGCCATGATGATCATCTGGATGACGATGGCCAGCAGCAGTGAGGACATGTCCAGCCCGAACAGGCTGGGAATGATGCGCCGCACCGGTTTGAGCAGCGGCTGTGTGGCGCGCACGATGAACTGGCTGAGCGGGTTGTAGAAGTCGGCACGCACCAGTTGCAGCACGAAGCGCAGCAGCATGATCAGCAGGTACAGACTGCCCAGGGTTTGCACGACATAGATTGCCGCAGTATTGAGACCGTACATGAAAGCTCCTTATTGACCCAGCTGCTCGGCCAGTTCGGCCGAGCGCCGGGCTGCCGCGTTCAGGGCGTTCTGCACCAGGGTTTCGAAACCCTCGGACTGGAATGACTGGATGGCCGCCTCGGTGGTGCCGGCGGGTGACGTGACGCGACGGCGCAGCTCGGCGGCATCGACATCGCTGGCAACCGCCATGTGTGCGGCGCCCAGCGCGGTCTGCAAGGTCAACTTGGCTGCCGTCTCGTGGGGCAGGCCGAGTTTTTCCCCGGCGGCGGTCATGGCCTCGATCAGCAGGAAGAAGTACGCCGGGCCGCTGCCGGACACGGCGGTGACGGCATCCAACTGCTGTTCTTCGTCCAGCCACAGGGCCAGGCCGACGGCGCCCAGCAGGTCTTCGGCCTGTTGGCGTTGTTCGGCGTTGACGTCGGCGGTGGCGTACAGGCCGCTGGTGCCCTGGCGCAGCAGTGACGGTGTATTGGGCATGCAGCGCACGATCGGCTGTTGCTCGCCGAGCCAGCGTTGCAGGCTGGCGCAGTTGATGCCGGCGGCAATCGAGACCACCAGCTGACCGGGTGCGAGGCTGGGCGCCAGCGCCTGGCAGACCTCTTTCATGCCCTGCGGCTTGACCGCCAGCACCACGACGTCAACCCCTTCTATCGCCTGGGCGTTGTCGGCGAACACGTCGATGCCGTGTTCGGCCGCGACCTTGTCACGCTGCTCGGCGCCGCGATCGCTGGCGCGGATGTGGCTGGCTTCGACACCCTGCGCACGCAGGCCGCCGATCAGGCTGGCGGCCATGTTGCCGGCGCCGATGAAGGCAATACGAGTCTTGCTCATGAAGGATCCTTGGTGAAAGGTGAAGGGGCCACGCTCGTGTCCGCTGGTGGAGTGTGCTGGCCGTAGTCGCGGGCGCCGAACAATGCCGTGCCGATGCGCACCCAGGTGGCGCCCTGGGCGATGGCAGCCTCCAGGTCGTGGCTCATGCCCATGGATAACGTATCCAGCGGCAATTGCAGGTCGTGTTGCAGCGTGCGAACGCGGGCAAAGGCGTCGTCCTGCGCAACAGGGTCATCGGTGGGCTCCGGAATCGCCATCAGGCCACGCAGGTGCAGGTTCGGCAGCGCCGCAATGGCGGTGGCCAAGGCGTGCACGTCGTCCGGCGCGCAACCGGACTTGCTGGCCTCGCCGCTGACGTTGACCTGAATGCAGACATTGAGCGGCGTCAGGGTGCTCGGGCGCTGCTCGCTGAGCCGTTGGGCGATCTTGAGGCGGTCCACGGAATGTACCCAGGCGAAGTGTTCGGCGATGGCACGCGTCTTGTTCGACTGAATGGGGCCGATGAAATGCCAGATCAAGGGCAGGTCGACAAGTTCTTCCTGTTTGCTCAGCGCTTCCTGCAGGTAGTTTTCGCCGAAATCGCGGACACCTGCAGCGAATGCCTCGCGTATGGCCGTGGCTGGCTTGGTCTTGCTGACCGCGAGCAGACCGACTTGGCTCGGCTCCCGCTGCGCCTGCCGGGCAGCGGCTGCGATTCGGGCACTCACTTGCGAAATGTTGTCTGCTATCGTGGACATTGAATTCGTGCCGGCGGGTTTCAGGTCTGCGGCATTCTACCTGCTTGTCTGTATTTGGGGAGTCTCATGGACATTACCGAGCTGTTGGCCTTCAGTGCGAAACAAGGCGCATCCGATCTGCACCTGTCCGCAGGCCTGCCGCCGATGATTCGGGTGGATGGCGACGTGCGCCGCATCAACTTGCCGGCGCTGGACGACAAACAGGTCCAGGCGCTGATCTACGACATCATGAACGACAAGCAGCGCAAGGACTTCGAGGAGTTCCTGGAAACCGACTTTTCCTTCGAGGTGCCGGGTGTGGCGCGCTTTCGGGTCAACGCGTTCAACCAGAACCGCGGCGCCAGTGCGGTGTTCCGGACCATTCCGTCCAAGGTGCTGAGCATGGACGACCTGGGCATGGGAGATGTGTTTCGCAAAATTACCGAAGTGCCGCGCGGGCTGGTGCTGGTCACCGGGCCGACCGGTTCGGGCAAGTCGACCACTCTGGCTGCCATGATTGACTACCTCAACAGCAACAAGCACCACCATATCCTGACCGTTGAGGATCCGATCGAATTCGTCCACGAGTCGAAGAAGTGCCTGGTCAACCAGCGTGAGGTGCATCGCGACACCCTGGGCTTCTCCCACGCCTTGCGCTCGGCGCTGCGCGAAGACCCGGACGTGATCCTGGTAGGCGAGATGCGTGACCTGGAAACCATACGCCTGGCCTTGACCGCGGCCGAGACCGGGCACCTGGTGTTCGGCACGCTGCACACCACGTCGGCGGCGAAGACCATCGACCGGGTGGTCGACGTGTTCCCGGCGGAAGAGAAGTCGATGGTGCGTTCGATGCTGTCCGAATCGCTGCAGGCGGTGATTTCCCAGACCCTGCTGAAGAAGATCGGCGGCGGGCGGGTGGCGGCGCATGAAATCATGATCGGTACGCCGGCGATTCGTAACCTCATCCGCGAAGACAAGGTCGCGCAGATGTACTCATCGATTCAGACGGGCGGGTCGCTGGGCATGCAGACGTTGGACATGTGCCTGAAGAACCTGCTGGCCCAAGGTGTCATCAGCCGCGACTCGGCCCGTGAAAAGGCCAAGTCGCCGGACAACTTCTGATCAGCGTTGCACGATGCGCAGCGCAGGTTCCTTGGGCAGGACGCGCTTGGCGACGGCGTAGTGGGTGTTCCAGTACGGCTTCTTCAAGGTGTCGATGGTCACGGCCTTGCCGCGGCGCGGGGCGTGGATGAAGCGGTCGTTGCCCAGGTAGATGGCAACGTGGTTGACCTTGCGGCTCTTGATGTTGAAGAACACCAGGTCACCCGGCTTCAGGTCCTTGCGCTCGACCTTGATGCCGTGGCCAGCGGCCATGGCGTTGGACGTGCGTGGCAAGTCGACGGCCTTCACATCGTTGAAGGCATACTTGACCAGACCGCTGCAGTCGAAACCCTTGCTCGGGCTGCTGCCGCCCCAGCGATAGGGCGTGCCGAGCACGTTGACGGCGCGGCTGAGTACATCGCTGCTCTGCCTGGAGGCCGAGGTGCCAACCTTGACGGTGGTGACCTTGGCCAGGGCCTGGTTGTTACCGGCGGGGCGGGTCACGACGATGCGTGGCGCACGTTGCGATTGTTCGGAAGCCGGCTTGGCGGTGTAGCCATTGAAGCCAGCGGGAAGTCGTTGCTCACGATTGGTGGCGTGGGCGGCCAGGGGCAATAATAGGCAGATGGTCAGCCATGTCTTGAAAAATGGACGCATTCGGCAGGGCTCATATGGGTAGGCGCGCGACTTTATAACAGCTTTTTGTAGGGTTTTTAATCCGCTGGTCGAGGCTCGAAGGTCGCAAATGGCACCATTTCGGCGCAGAATTGTCTTTTGTGCGGCACGCAAGTCAGGTGCTGCAAGGGTTCAGCCGATGTCGGTCACAGAAATGCCATACGTCGGGACGGGACAAAAAAGTCACAAATTTGTTTAGAAAATTTTTATATCAGAGGACTTGCATCGAGAATGAACACCTATCGGATCCATGATACCCACAGCAAGATCATGGGCTATCTGCTGTGGATTTTGGGCTTCACCGGCGCTCATCGCTTCTATTACGGCAAGCCGGTCACCGGAACGATCTGGTTCTTCACCCTGGGCCTGTTCGGTATCGGCTGGATCATCGACCTGTTCCTGATCCCGGCCATGGACCGGCAGGCCGACATGCGCTTTCACAGCGGCGATACCAACTACAACGTGGCGTGGGTGTTGCTGACGTTCCTCGGTTTGTTCGGTGTGCACCGCATGTACCAAGGCAAGTGGATCACGGGTGTGATCTACCTGCTGACCGGGGGATTGTTTCTGGTGGGGGTGCTGTATGACTTCTGGACCCTGAATGATCAGGTGTCGATGAAGAACGCGCAGCGTCGGTAGCTGGTGCCAGGCCATGGGGCTTGTTTGTGATCCAGCAGATAGATTGCGGTGGGGCCTTCGCGGGCAGAGCCCGCTCCCACAGGGTACGCCGCCCTGCCCGCGAAGGGTGCGCTGCGGTATCAGTGACTGAAGCTGATATGCCCGTCCACCAGGGTGTAACGCACGGCACCCGGCAAGGTGTGACCGAGGAACGGACAGTTGGCGCCCTTGGACAGCCAGCGCTCGCCGGCCACCGTCGAGACGTTTTCATCGAGCAGCACCAGATCCGCCGCCGCGCCCACCTGCAGGCGCCCTGCTGGTAGCCGCATGGCGTCGGCCGGGCCTTGACCCAGGCGCGCCAGCAGGGTCGGCAGGTCGAGCAGGCCGTCCTGTACCAACGTCAGTGCCAAGGGCAACAACAGTTCCACACTGCTGATGCCTGGCTCGGTCGCACCGAATGGCGCCAGCTTGGCGTCGCGATCGTGAGGCTGGTGGTGGCTGGCAATCGCCTGCACCACGCCCTTCTTCACCGCCGCGCGCAGGCCTTCGCGATCCGCTACCGAACGCAGTGGTGGTTGCACGTGGTACAGGCTGGAAAATCCGGTCAACGCTTCGTCGGTCAGAATCAACTGGTACAGCGCCACGTCAGCCGTGACCGGCAAGCCGCACGCCTGCGCCTGCTCGATCAGCTCCACGCCGCGGGCGGTGGTCAACTGGCTGAAGTGCGCACGCACGCCGCTCTGCTCGACCAGCAGCAGGTCACGCGCCAAGGCGACGGTTTCCGCAGTGGCCGGAATGCCCGCCAGGCCTAGAAAGGCAGCGGTCGGCCCATCGTGGGCGAGCCCGCCCGCAGACAGATCACGGTCCTGGGAATGGAAGATCACGGTCAGGTCGAACGTGGCGGCATATTCCAGCGCGCGGCACAGCGTGCGATTGTTGCCGAAACTGTTCAGGCCGTTGCCAAAGGCAATGCAGCCGGCATCGCGCAGGGCGATCAGCTCGGCCAGTTGCTCCCCTTCCAGGCCCTTGCTCAAGGCGCCGATCGGGAACACCTTGGCATGGCCGGCTTCGCGGGCGCGATCCAGAATCAGTTCGGCTACCGCCGAGGTATCCAGAATCGGTTTGGTCAGCGGCGGGCAGCACAGGCTGGTAACGCCACCGGCCGCGGCGGCACGGGTTTCACTCGCGATGGTGCCTTTGCGGCTGTAGCCGGGCTCGCGCAGCGACACGCTGAGGTCGACCAGGCCGGGGGCCGCGACCAGACCGCTGGCGTCCACGCGCTGGCTGGCGGTGAAATCGGCGGGTGCGTCGCCGATCGCCACGATCCGGCCCTGGCTGATGTGCAGGTCGCTGATCTGGTCCAGGCCGCTGGCCGGGTCGATCACCCGGGCGCCAAGAATACTGAGGCTCACTGGGCGTTCTCCTGCTCGAATTGACGCTGGGCTGTCTGCCCGCTCATGGCCATCGACAGCACCGCCATGCGGACCGCGATGCCGTAGGTGACTTGATTGAGAATTACCGAATGGGGGCCGTCGGCGACGGCCGATTCGATCTCGACGCCGCGGTTGATCGGTCCGGGGTGCATGACGATGGCATCGGGCTTGGCGCCAGCCAGGCGTGCGGTGGTCAAGCCGTAGAGCCGATAGAACTCGCCTTCGCTGGGCAGCAGGCCGCCGCTCATGCGTTCACGCTGCAGGCGCAGCATGATCACCACGTCGACGTCCTTGAGGCCCTGTTCCAGGTCGGTGAACACCTTGACGCCATATTGCTCGACGCCCACGGGCAGCAGCGTCTTCGGCCCGATCACGCGGATGTCCCGGCAGCCCAGGGTCTTGAGTGCGATCATGTTCGAGCGGGCCACGCGCGAATGCAGGATGTCGCCAACGATCGCCACCGACAGGTTCTCGAAGCCGCCCTTGTGCCGACGAATCGTGAGCATGTCGAGCATGCCCTGGGTCGGGTGGGCGTGGCGGCCGTCGCCACCGTTGATGATGGCCACTTCCGGGCTGACGTGCTCGGCGATGAAGTGTGCGGCTCCGGAGTCGGCATGGCGCACGACGAACATGTCGGCGGCCATCGCTTCGAGATTGCGCAGGGTGTCGAACAGGGTTTCACCCTTGCTGGTCGAGGAGGTCGACACGTTCAGGGTAATCACGTCGGCGGACAGGCGCTGGGCGGCCAGTTCGAAGGTGGTGCGGGTGCGCGTGGAGTTCTCGAAGAACACGTTGCATACGGTCTTGCCGCGCAGCAGCGGGACTTTCTTGACCGCGCGCGCGCCGACTTCCAGAAACGAGTCGGCCGTGTCGAGCACTTCGGTCAGCAGTTCGCGGGACAAGCCGTCGAGGGAAAGAAAATGGCGTAGCTGGCCCTGGTCATTGAGCTGCAGCGGGCGCTTGGCGTCGATAGGCGTCATGGCGGGGGCTCTTAAAGGCTGGAGGCGGAAGCGAGGTCCTGGCGCTCGAGGGCGAGCGGGGACGGGCCGAGCAATTTTACCCGCTCATGGGCGGCCAGTGACAGGGTGGCGCCGACGATGTCGGGACGAATCGGCAGTTCGCCGGCGTCCAGGTCGAGCAGGCAGACCAGGGTCACGCTGGCGGGGCGGCCGTAGTCGAACAGCTCGTTGAGAGCTGCGCGGACGGTGCGGCCGCTCATCAGCACGTCATCGATCAGCACCAGATGCTGGCCCTCGATCTCGAAGGGCAGGGCCGAGGGCCGTACCTGTGGGTGCAGGCCGTTCTGGCTGAAGTCGTCGCGGTAGAACGATACGTCCAGGGTGCCCAGCGGTGCTTCGCTGTCCATGGCCTGCAGCAACGCTTGAGCGACCCAGACACCGCCGCTATGAATGCCGATGTAGCGTGGCTCTGCAATGGAGCGCCTGGCCAGATGGGCCTTGAGGTCGACTGCCATCGCGCCGATCAGCTCGGCCGGGTTGGGAAGGCTCATGTGTGCTCCTGTGGTAGAGATCGTCCGAAGAGAGGGGTGCAACGTGGCGCGGCTTGCACCCCACCTGTAGCAGCGGCGCAAGCCGCGTCGGTGGTCGTGCGGTGTATCTGGAAGAATGCGTCGAGGCCGGACGGGCGGTGTATCTGGAAAAATGCGTCGAGGCCGGACGCGGCTTGCGCCGCTGCTACAGGGGGCTGGGGTACGGCGGCTGTCATCTTCAGGCGTTGTCACCCAGCGCGTTGGCCTCCAGCCAGCCTTGCAACAGCAACTTGGCAGCGATGGCATCGACCGGGTTGTCACGGTAGCTACCACGCTGGCCACCGCGGGCCATGCGTTCGCCCTTGGCTTCGAAGGTGGTCAGGCGTTCGTCGTGGGTGTGCACCGGGATGTTGAAACGGCCGTTCAGGCGGCGGGCGAACTTTTCCGCGCGCTCGCTCATTTCGCTGGGGCTGCCGTCCATGTTCAACGGCAGGCCGACGACGATGGCGTCCGGCTGCCACTCCTTGATCAGCGCTTCGACACGAGTCCAGTCAGGCACCCCGTTCTGGGCCTTCAGGGTGCACAGTTCGCGCGCCTGGCCGGTGATCACCTGGCCCACCGCGAAGCCGATCTGCTTGGTGCCGTAGTCGACGCCGAGCAGCAGTCTGGGGGCGGCCATCAGGCGTGACCCGCCTGGCTGGTGAGCAAACTGAGATTGATGCCCAGGCGTGCGGCGGCGGCGCCAAGGCGCTGCTCGCTGTCGGTGTTGAACAGGATGTCGGGGTCGAACGGGCAGGTCAGCCAGGCGTTGTCGGCCAGCTCGGCCTCCAGCTGGCCGGCTTCCCAGCCCGCGTAACCCAGGGTGATCAGGCTTTGCGCGGGGCCTTCGCCGTCGGCGATGGCGAACAGGATGTCCTGGGAGGTGGACAGCGAAACCTCGCCCAGGTCCACCGTGGCCTGGAACACCGGGCCGCTGGGGTGCAGGACGAAACCGCGGTCGGTCTGCACCGGTCCGCCATTGTAGATCGGCACCTGTTGGCAGGAGGCTGCGGGTTCGGTTTCCGGTCGCAGTTGCTCGAGTATATCCGCCAGGTTCAGGTCCTGCAGGCGATTCACCACCAGGCCCATCGCGCCATTGGGCGTGTGCTCGACGATGTAGGTCAAGGTATGGGCGAAATTGGGGTCCGCCATGTGTGGCATGGCGATCAGGAACTGGTTCCTGAGGTAGCTGGTTTCGAGGTTTTTCATACTTTGTAGTGTGGCGTTGCCTCGTCGGCCTGACAAGCGTGGGGGCACAGTTTCATCCGCTTCAGTTGCTTTGCAGACGGTCGCCCTTGGCGAAGCGCCAGGTACGGATGATCTCCAGGCGATCGACGTCGGCCAGATCGCCGGTAAACGGTGCGAACGGCGCAGCCAGGCGTACGATGCGCTGAGCGGCCTGGTCGAGCAGCGGCTGGCCGGACGACTCCAGCACCAGCACCTCGTAGAGCGACCCGTCGCTGTTGATCGAGACCATCAGGCGCAGGCTGCCGTAGATCTGCTGGCGCCGCGCTTCGTCGGGGTAATTGAGGTTGCCGATGCGTTCGACCTTCTTGCGCCAGTCGTCCTTGTACCAGGCGCCCTTGTCGCGCATGGTCGAGGCCGCACTCAAGCGGTGGATGCGCGGGCGCTTGGCGTAGGCCTGCTGTTCATGGGACAGCTCGGCTTCCAGGCTGGCGATCTCGCTGGACAGCTGCGAGCTGTCGAATTCGGGGGTGGCGGCCTTGGGCTTGGGCTCGGGCTTGACCGGCGGCGGTCGCGCCTCGGTCTTCACGGGTTTGGGCGCCGTGGTGGCGATGGCCTTCTTGACCGGCGCAGGCTCGGGCTGGGTGACCGGCTTGGGCGCGGGCGGTGGCGTCACCTTGTTGATCTTGTCGTCCTGGAAGGGCGCCACTTCGGTGGTCTTGGGCACCGCCTTCTTGTCCAGGGTGCCGCTGCCCTGCTGGTTGTCCTGGGCCAGAAAGTCCGCATCCTTGGGCGCGGTCTGGCTCTTGAGCGGTGCCAGGGTCACTTCCAGCGTCTTGCTGATCTGAGTCGGTGGCTGGATGCCGAAGCCCACCCCGGCGATCAGGGCAACGTGCAGCAATGCCGCAAGAAACAGGGTAAAACCCAGCCGATCCGCAGGGCGAGCACCGATGCGGGTCAGTTCAGCAGGGAGGTCGGCGGGCAGCGTCATGAAGAATCCGGCAGGCATGCAACCCGGGCGACGATGCGCGCCCGGCAACTGAAAGGGCGTGCATCATAACCCGTAGCAGGGACGTAGGGTCAGCGTGCCTTGAGCTTGCGATCGATGGCTTCCATCAATTGGCCACCGATATCGGTGCCGAAAGCCGCGTCGATTTCGCGAATGCAGGTGGGGCTGGTGACGTTGATTTCGGTCAGGTGCTCACCGATCACGTCCAGGCCGACGAACAGCAGGCCCCTGGCGCGCAGCGACGGGCCGACCTGTTCGGCGATCCAGCGGTCCTTGTCGCTCAGCGGGCGCGCTTCGCCGCGACCACCGGCGGCCAGGTTGCCGCGGGTTTCACCGCTGGCCGGAATGCGCGCCAGGCAGTACGGCACCGGCTCGCCGTCGATCATCAGGATGCGCTTGTCACCGTCCTTGATCGCCGGCAGGTAGCGCTGCGCCATGATCTGTTGGGTGCCCATGGCCGTCAGGGTTTCGAGGATCACCGACAGGTTCGGGTCGCCCACCCGATGGCGGAAGATCGAGGTGCCGCCCATGCCGTCCAGCGGCTTGAGAATGACGTCGCCATGCTCGGCAGCGAACTCGCGCAGGATGTCGGCGCGGCGGCTGACCAGCGTGGGCGGAGTCAGTTGCGGGAACAGCGTGGCGAACATCTTCTCATTGCAGTCGCGCAGGCTCTGCGGCTTGTTCACCACCAGCACGCCAGCGGCTTCGGCTTGTTCGAGCAGGTAGGTGCTGTAGACGAATTCGAGATCGAAGGGTGGGTCCTTGCGCATCAGGATGACGTCGAGATCGGCCAGCGGTGCGTCGAATTCCGACTCGAACTCGAACCAGTGCTGCGGATCGGCGAAGACCTTGAGCGGACGCATCCGGGCGCGGGCCTGGCCCTGGCCTTGATACAGGTCCTGGATTTCCATGTGGAACAGCGACCAGCCACGCGCCTGTGCGGCCAGCAGCATGGCCAGCGAGCTGTCCTTCTTGTAGGAGATGTTGGCGATCGGGTCCATGACAATGCCGAGGCGAACGCTCATGGGGTAGCTCCTGTACGCGGGACGTGCCGCTTGCGAATGGGTCTTGGAAAGTGGCGTCAGGGTGGCGCCGCGTGGCCCGCAGGTCAAGGGGCAGCGGCCATGGAACGCCGTGGGAGAGTGTGCTAAAAAGGCTCGGGCATCTCTATTGGCCGGATGGCCCTTTCGCGAGCCGTCTGCCCGCGAATGGGCCCATCGGAAAAATCGCACACCAGAGCCTCCATGAAAACGCCTGACGCCTTCAAGATCATGGTGATCGACGACTCCAAGACGATTCGTCGCACCGCCGAGCTGTTGCTCGAACAGGCAGGCTGCCAGGTGATCACGGCCCTCGATGGTTTCGACGCCTTGGCCAAGATCGTCGACGAGCGTCCCGATATCATCTTCATCGATGTCATGATGCCGCGCCTGGATGGCTACCAGACCTGCACGCTGCTCAAGAGCAACAGTGACTTCAGTGCGATTCCGGTCGTGATGTTGTCGTCGCGTGATGGCCTGTTCGACAAGGCCTGCGGCCGCACCGCAGGCTCGGATCAATTTCTGACCAAGCCTTTCAGCAAGCAAGAACTGCTCGCCGCGATCCGTGCCCATGTGCCGGGTTTCGCCGCGTAGCGAACGATGTCCGGCCCTGGCGCGTGCCAGGGTCTTCACCGCATGGGGAACAGCATGGCTCGAATCCTGATCGTCGATGATTCGCAGACGGAAACCTACAAACTCACCGGCATGCTGGAAAAGCACGGTCATGAAGTGCTCAAGGCTCAGAACGGTGCCGATGGCGTGGCCCTGGCCCGGCAGGAAAAGCCCGACGCGGTCCTGATGGATATCGTCATGCCGGGCCTGAACGGCTTCCAGGCGACACGCCAGTTGCATAAGGATGAAGAAACCGTGGGCATTCCGGTGATCATGATCACTACCAAGGATCAGGAAACCGATAAGGTCTGGGGCACCCGTCAGGGCGCCAAGGGCTACCTGACCAAGCCGGTGGATGAGGAGACCCTGATCCAGACGTTGAACACCGTACTGGCCGGTTGACCCGCGCCGATGCTGGAGTCACGCACCGCATTCGACCTGCTGCTGGATATCGACCAGCGCTGCCGTTTGCTGGCCGCCGAATTGCCTTCTCAGGAACTGCGTCTGCAGACGTGGAGCGGCATTGGCTTTCGCCTGGCCGGGCACTGGTACGTCGCGCCGATGGGCGAGGTCGCCGAAGTGCTGCCCGAACCCCGCAGTACCCGCCTACCGGGCGTCAGGCCTTGGGTCGTGGGTGTGTCGAATCTGCGTGGGCGCCTGCTGCCGGTCATCGACCTGGGCGGCTTCTTTGGCCATGCCCTGTCGCCGCAGCGCAAACAGCACCGGGTATTGGTGGTGGACCGCGCGGACATCTTCGTCGGCCTGCTGGTGGACGAAGTGGCCGGCCTGCAGCACTTCGGTTCGGCCAGCCACGAGCCTTCAGTGCCTGACACGGCACTCCCTGCGGCCGTGCCGTTCCTGCAAGGGCACTTCGTGCGTGAACACCGCTGGTGCGTGTTCAGCCCGGACCGCCTGGTACAAGCCCGCGTTTTTCTGGATGTAGCACTCTGACCATGCCTATGCGTATCTCCATCTTTTGCACCGAGTTCTTCATGCGCAGGCCCGCGCGATGATCAAGCGCTGGCCAGGCAATTCCCTGCTGGGCTCCCGAGCCGGTGCGCAGATCATCGGGCTGTTCGTAGCCCTGGTGATCTTCATCGTGTTGTTGTTCGCCAACTTCACCTACCTCAACACCCAGTCCACCTACGACAAGCAGTACATCGGCCATGCTGGCGAGTTGCGCGTGTTGTCTCAGCGCATCGCCAAGAACGCCACCGAGGCCGCCGCCGGCAAGACCGCAGCGTTCAAGCTGCTGGCGGATGCGCGCAACGATTTCGAGCGGCGCTGGGGCTTTCTCAAGGAAGGCGACAGCGCCACCGGGCTGCCTGCTGCCCCCGCGGCGATGCGTGAGCAGATGCGCCTGGTGCAGCGTGACTGGGACGAGTTGCGACAGAATGCCGATGCCATCCTGGCCAGCGAACAGACCGTGTTGTCGCTGCACCAGGTGGCCGCGACCCTGGCCGAAACGGTGCCGCAGCTGCAGGTCGAATACGACAAGGTCGTCGACACCCTGCTGCGCGGGGCAGCGCCTGCCAGCCAAGTGGCCGTGGCGCAACGTCAGTCGCTGCTGGCCGAGCGCATTCTGGGGGCCGTCAACACGGTGCTGTCCGGCGATGAAAGCGCGGCCCAGGCAGCGGAGAGCTTTGGTCGCGACGCCAACCGCTTCGGTCAGGTGCTGGGCGGCATGCTCGACGGCAATGCGCTGATCCGGGTGACCCAGGTGCAGGACCCGGAAGCGCGTGCCCGTTTGCGCGAGATCGCCGAGCTGTTCCAGTTCGTCTCGGGCAGCGTCGACGAGATCCTGGAAACCTCGCCCGAACTGTTTCAGGTGCGGGCTTCGGCCAGCAACATCTTCAACCAGTCGCAGACCCTGCTCGAAGAAGCCTCGCGCCTGGCCAGCGGCTTCGAGAACCTGGCCAACGGCCGTTCTGCCGGCACGGTCGGAGGCTATATCCTCGGCCTGTTGGCGTTGGCTTCGATCATTCTGATCGCGCTGGTGATGGTGCGAGAAACCAAGCGGCAGTTGCGCCAGACCGCCGAGAAAAGCGAGCGCAATCAGGCCGCGATCATGCGCCTGCTCGACGAGATCGGCGGGTTGGCCGATGGCGACCTGACCGTGACCGCCTCGGTCACCGAAGAATTCACCGGTGCCATTGCCGACTCGATCAATCACTCCATCGACCAGCTGCGCGACTTGGTCGCCACCATCAACCTGACCGCCGAAGAAGTGGCGACTGCCGTCCAGGACACCCAGGCCACTGCCCACCAACTGGCACGTGCGTCGGGGCATCAGGCGCAGCAGATCAGCGATGCGTCGGTGGCGATCAGCGACATGGCCCAGTCGATCGACCGGGTGTCGACCAACGCGTGGGAATCGGCCAAGGTCGCCGACCGTTCGGTAACCATCGCCAACAAGGGCAGCGAGGTGGTGAACAACACCATCCAGGGCATGGACAACATTCGCGAGCAGATTCAGGACACGGCCAAGCGCATCAAACGGCTGGGTGAATCGTCCCAGGAGATCGGTCACATCGTCAGCCTGATCGACGACATTGCCGACCAGACCAGCATTCTCGCCCTGAACGCGGCGATCCAGGCTTCCATGGCGGGCGAGGCCGGTCGTGGTTTTGCTGTGGTGGCGGATGAAGTGCAGCGCCTGGCCGAGCGCTCGTCCTCCGCGACCCGGCAGATCGAGACGCTGGTGCGGGCGATCCAGGCCGACACCAATGAGGCGGTCACTTCCATGGAACAGACCACCTTCGAGGTGGTGCGCGGTGCGCGCCTGGCCCACGATGCTGGCATTGCCCTGGAAGAGATCGAAGGCGTATCCCAGGATCTGGCCGAGCTGATCCAGATCATTTCCAGCGCGGCCCAGCAGCAGACCAGTTCGGCAGGGCAGATCTCGCACACCATGTCGGTGATCCAGCAGATCACCGAGCAGACGTCCTCAGGCTCCAGTGCCACGGCTGAAAGCATTGGCAACCTGGCGCAGATGGCCAGCGAGATGCGCCGTTCGGTGTCCGGCTTCACCCTGCCTGCGCCCAGCCCCGATGCGAACCCGGAGTGATCATGGCTGAACGGCACGAATACGTACTCCCGGCCTTGTGCGAGGAGTTGCTCAAGGTCAAGTCGCAGCTGGACCTGTTCGTGCGCGGCGGGCGCGAGTACACCCAGGAACTGAACGCCCTGATGGCACCTTTGCGGCAGATTGCCGACGCCTTGGCGGTGCTGGGTTTCGGTCAGCCTCGCAAGGTGATCATCGATCAGTTGGCAGTCATTCAGGGTCTGATGCAGGGCACGCGCGAACCCAACGACGCGGTGTTGATGGACGTCGCCGGAGCCCTGCTCTATGTCGAGTCCACATTGGCTGGCATGGCCGGCCCCAATGATGCTCCCGGGCGCGACGAGCCGCAGGCGTCCAGCACTGACCTGATGCAGATTCGCCAGGTGGTGATGCGCGAAACCCGTTTCGGGCTGCAGGAGGCCAGGGATGTCCTGACCGACTCCACCGACGGGCAATGGGATCTGCCACGCCTGCAGGCACTGGCCCCGCTGCTGACGCAGTTGCGCGGCGCCCTGGTCATGCTGGCGCTGCCCCGGGCGGCTGCAGTGCTGCAGGCTTGCAACCAAGCTGTTCAAGACAGCCTGCTGGCCGGCCCGCAGGCTTCCTGGGAACGGGTCGTGACCGGCCTGGCAGCCGTCGAGGACTATCTGCAGCGCACCAGCGAGACACCGCAACTGGCCCATGAGGCTGTGTTGGAAGTAGCTGAGGCGGCGTTGGCAATGACGGCGCCGCAAGCCGAGCCCCTCGGCACGCCAGCGGCCGAGCGGGGCCTGGAGCCCGAACCGCTGGATACGCAACTGCTCGAGATCTTTCACAGTGAAGCCTTGAGCCACCTGAGCGGTGTCGAGCGGTTTCTCGCGCTGGACGAGCAGGGCAGCGATGTAGCGATCACCGACGAGTTGCAGCGGGCCTTGCACACGCTCAAGGGCAGTGCGCTGGTGGCTGGTGTCACGCCGTTGGCCGAGTTGGCCACCGCGTTCGACGTCATGGCCCGCGAGCTGCGTGCCCACCGGCTACCGTTCCAGGCCCGGGAGTTGAGCCTGCTGGGCGACGCCCACTATCTGATGCGGCAGAAGCTGCTGCAGTTGCCCACGCAGCCATTGACACCCATCCCTGGCGCCGCCGAATTGATCCAAAGCGTGCAGGAACGCACCGCCGAGCGTCTGCAGGGCGTGCAGGCGCAAGGCGATGCCAGGCAGGTCCATGCGCCGCAACTGATCGAGCGGCTGCTGGACGAGGGCATGGATATTCTGCTCGATGCCGAGCGTCTGCTGCAGCGCTGGCAGCAGCAGCCGGACAGCCGCCAGGAATTGCCGATTCTGCTCGACCAACTGACGCTGTTGGGCGAACAGGCGCAATTGACCGATGTGCAAGCGCTCGACGAGCTGTGCGAGGCCTTGCTCGACCTCTACGGTGCGGTCGAAGAAAGCAGCCTGAGTGTCAGTCCCGGCTTTTTCCAGGAAGCCGAGCAGGCCCAGGAAGCCATGATCGGCATGCTCGACCAGTTGGCCGCAGGCCAGGAGGTCAAGGCGCAGCCCATCCACGTGCGCGCCCTGCGCACGTTGCTGCAGGGGTCTCTGGATCCGCACGCCATGGGCGTAGTGCCGCGCGACGGTGGAGCGATGATCGATCTCGCCCGGCTTGGCAGCGGGGTTGCCAACGCTGGCGACGAAGAATCGATTGAACAGACCCAGCGGCGCTGGCTGAGCGAGTCGGACGCTGACAGCGAGGCCGAGGACGCCGACGACGGCGAGTTGTTGAGTATCTTCATCGAAGAAGGCCTGGACATCGTCGAAAGCGCCGGCGCTGCGCTTCTGCGCTGGCAGGCCGAGCCCGCCAACCACCTCGAAGCGGAAAACCTGCTGCGCGACCTGCACACACTCAAGGGCGGGGCGCGGATGGTGGAGATCGGTCCGCTGGGCGATCTGGCCCATGAACTGGAATCGGTCTACGAACGCATCTCTCAAGGCCAGCTGCAGGCCTCGACGCAGTTGTTCGGCTTGCTGCACAAAGGTCACGACCGTCTGGCGCAGATGCTCGATGCGGTTCGCTCCGGGCAACCCTTGCCCGCGGCCGGGAAGCTGATTGCCGCGATCGCCGAGTTCGCTACGGGCAGTGAGCCAGCGCCTGCCAACCTGCCCAAGCCTGCGGCTGGCGAACCGGTGGCGGCGGAGCGTGGTCCGGTCGATGTGATCAAGGTCGGCGCCGAGCTGCTCGACGAGCTGGGCAACCTGGCTGGCGAGACATCCATCTTTCGCGGGCGCATCGAACAGCAGGTCAATGACGCGCAGGTGGCGTTGCAGGAAATGGAAACCACCATCGAACGCATGCGCGACCAGTTGCGCCGTCTGGACACCGAAACCCAAAGCCGCATCCTCAGCCGCCAGCAGGTGGAGGGCCAGGGTTACGAAGATTTCGACCCATTGGAAATGGATCGTCATTCGCAGTTGCAGCAGCTGTCACGCGCCTTGTTCGAATCCGCGTCGGACCTGCTCGACCTCAAGGAAACCCTGGCCGGACGCAACCTGGAGGCGCAGACCTTGCTGCAGCAGCAGGCGCGGGTCGACAGCCAGTTGCAGGAAGGCCTGATGCGTACGCGCATGGTGCCGTTCGAGCGCCTGGTGCCGCGCTTGCAGCGGGTGGTGCGGCAGGTCGCCGAGGAGTTGGGCAAGGAGGTCGAGTTCGAAGTCAGCGAGGCCCAGGGCGAGATGGACCGCAGTGTGCTGGAGCGCATGATCGCGCCGCTCGAACACATGCTGCGCAACGCCGTCGACCATGGCCTGGAGCCGGTCGAGATGCGAATGGCGGCCGGCAAGCCCGCCGTGGGGCACATTCGCCTGGCCTTGCTGCACCAGGGCGGCGACATCGTCATCGAAATGAGTGACGACGGTGCCGGGGTGCCCCTGGCTGCGGTGCGGGCCAAGGCGATCAAGCGCGGCTTGCTGGATCCGCACAGCGAGCTCAGCGATCACGACGTGCTGCAGTTCATCCTGCAACCCGGTTTCTCCACGGCCACCAAGGTCACACAGATTTCCGGCCGGGGCCTGGGCATGGACGTGGTCCATGAAGAGGTCAAGCAGTTGGGCGGCGCCATGAGTATCGACTCGCGGCCAGGGCAGGGCGCACGGTTCCAGATTCGCCTGCCGTTCACTGTGTCGGTCAACCGTGCCTTGATGGTGCAGTGCGGTGAGGAACAGTACGCGATCCCGCTGAACAGCATCGAGGGCATCGTGCGGGTCTTGCCCGGCGAGTTGCACGACGCCTACCAATCCGCTCCACCGCGCTACGGCTACGCCGGGCGGGTCTACGACCTGCGCTACCTGGGTACCTTGCTGCATGGGCTTGCCGTGCCCTCGCTGACCGCGCAAAGCCAGCCTTTGCCGGTACTGCTGGTGCGCGCCTTCGATCAGCAGGTGGCGGTACAGGTCGATGCCCTGGCCGGCTCCCGCGAAATCGTGGTGAAGAGCCTGGGCACTCAGTTCGCAGCGGTACCAGGCCTGGGTGGGGCGACCATTCTCGGCGATGGCAGCGTGGTCCTGATTCTAGATCTGCTGGCGCAGCTGCGGGCCCGCCAGGGGGTGCACGTGCCCCGTACCGGCTACCAGCACGGCGCGCAGGTGCGGCGCTTGCAGGTACTGGTGGTGGACGACTCGGTGACCGTGCGCAAGGTCACCAGCCGCCTGCTGGAGCGCCACGGCATGCAGGTGCTGACGGCCAAGGATGGGGTCGATGCCATGGCGCTGCTGCAGGAGTACAGCCCCGACATTCTCCTGCTGGACATCGAGATGCCGCGCATGGACGGTTTCGAAGTGGCGCGCCGGGTTCGCCAGCATCCTACGCTCAAGGATCTGCCCATCATCATGATCACGTCACGCACCGGGCAGAAGCATCGTGAGCGGGCGATGGCCATTGGCGTCAACGAATACCTGGGCAAGCCCTATCAGGAGAATCAGTTGCTCGAATGCATCGAACGCTGGGGTGACTCCCATGCTTGACCGGGCGATCGGTCGCCGCGACAGCCTCACCGCGCTGATGCTGCCCCTTGCCGACCGCAATCTGCTGCTGCCCAACGTGGCGGTGGCCGAGCTGATCGACTACCTGCCCGGCGAGCCGGTGCTGGGAGCCCCGCGTTGGCACCTGGGGATGATCGAGTGGCGCAACCTGCGCCTGCCGCTGGTCAGCTTCGAGGCCGCCAGTGGCGGCGAGGCGGTGATCGGCGAGCGCGCACGCATCGTCGTGCTCAACGCCTTGGGCGAAACCTCGATGCGTTTCATCGCCGTGTTGATCCAGCACGTGCCTCGCTCGTGCCGGGTCGACAGTCAGTTGAGCTACGTGGACGTGCCGCTCAAGCCGCTGGAAATGGCCGCCGTGCAGGTCGGCGAAACCGTGGCCCGGGTGCCGGACCTGGCCGCTCTGGAAAACCTGCTGCACAGCGCGTTGTAGACACATTGTCGCGTAATCGTTGCAGCGCTTTACAGCGGTCGATGCGCCCGGCACTCTGGCCATTGTCATTGCTGCAGAGACCTCGTAATGCTCGACCGCACCTTTCTCGCCTTCGCCTTCTGTGCTGCGCTGTTCAGTGGCAGTGCCGTGCGCGCCGAAGTTCCGGCGGGCTACTCGATGGTGTTGCTGACCGAGAATTTTCCGCCCTACAACATGGCCAGCAACGACAAGAACTTCGCTCAGGAAGACAACATTCGCGGGATCGCGACCGAGTTGGTGCAGGAAATGTATCGGCGTGCCGGGATTCCCTACAGTATGACCCTGCGCTTTCCCTGGGACCGTATCTACAAGCTGGCCCTGAACAATCCCGGTTATGGGGTGTTCGTCACCGCGCGTCTGCCCGAGCGCGAACAGTCCTTCAAGTGGGTTGGCCCCCTGGGGCCGGATGACTGGATCATGCTGGCCCGGGCGGACAGTCCGATCACCTTGGAAAATCTCGACCAGGCCCGGCCGTATCGGATCGGCGCCTACAAGGGCGATGCCATCGCGCAAAGCCTGGCCGAGCGGGACATGCGTCCGATCCTCGCGCTGCGCGACCAGGACAACGCGCGCAAGCTGCTCGACGGGCAGATCGACCTGTGGGCCACGGGTGACCCGGCGGGTCGCTACCTGGCTCGTCTGGAAGGGATCAATGGGCTCAAGACGGTGCTGCGTTTCAATAGCGCCGAGCTGTTCCTGGCGCTGAACAAGGAGACGCCGCCGGAGGTGGTCGAGCGCCTGCAGCGAGCGCTCGATGACATGCGTCGCGAAGGCGTGGTCGATCGGGTCTTCGCCAAGTATCTATGACACTCGGCAAGCGTGGATCAGTGGTAGATCCCACCCTTGCCGTGAGCGGCCGTCGCGCGGTTGCCGCGCTCGCCGATCATCTGCCGGACCGGTATCCACTCCACCCCCTTGGCCTTCAAGCGCGGTAACTCGCGCTCCAGCACTTCCAGGGTCTGTGGATACGGGTGGCCGATGATCACCACCGTGCCTTGCTTGTGCGCCAAGGCAATGGCTTTCTCGAGCTGGCCAGCGATGGCCTCGACGGTACGCGTATCGTCCAGGAAGACATCCCGCGACAGGCTGGCCAGGCCAATGCTCTGGGCCTTGGCGGCGGCCACGGTGGCTGCGCTGGTACGGCTGTCGACGAAGAACATGCCGTGTTGCTGCAATTCGTTCATCAGGAGGGCCATGGCCTCGGGCTGCGACGTCATGCGGCTGCCTTCGTGGTTGTTCAGGCCGGCGGCATAGGGCACGGCCCGCAATGCAGCCTGCAGGCGGCCGAGCAATTCACTGGCAGGCATGTCGGGACGCCAGGCGAACGGGCCGGTCGCCGGGTCCATGGGCATGTGCACCATCACAGTCTTGCCGGCCTTGTGCGCCTGACGAGCGAAATCGGCCGCATGCGGGGTATCGGGCATGATCGCCAGGGTCACCGGACCGGGCAGGGCCAGGGTGCGACTGTCTCGGGCAGGTGACTGGCCAAGGTCGTCGATGATCAGGCTCAGGTAGGCCGGACCGGCGAAGGCCGGTGCGGCCGTCAGCAGCAACATGGCCAGCAACAGAACGCGGCGCATGTCAGTTGCCGCGCGTCACGCTCAGGCCCTTGAGCAGGCTGAGCGCCTGGCTGATCTGGAAGTCGTCGTCCTGCGGCCGCGCCTTGCGGGCGCCGATCGCTGTCTTGCCCGAAGGCCGGTCGGCGCCACCGTTGCCGTTGCCGAGGTGACCCTGCAGGTCGGCTTCCTTGAAGCTTTCGGTATCGGCGTCGCGGGTCACCTTGCCCTGGCGCACTTCGACGTCCGGCACGATGCCCTGGGCCTGGATCGAGCGACCATTGGGCGTGTAGTACAACGCCGTGGTGATCTTCAGGGCGCGGTCGTTGTTCAGCGGCAGCACGGTCTGCACCGAGCCCTTGCCGAAGCTGTCGGTGCCCATGAGGATGCCGCGCTTCTGGTCCTGCAACGCACCGGCAACGATTTCCGCCGCCGAGGCGCTGCCGCCGTTGATCAGCACGACCAGAGGCACGCGCTCGCTGGCGTCTGCCGGGTCGGCGGAGAAGCGCAGTTCCGAGTTGGCGATACGGCCCTTGGTGTACACGATCAGGCCCTTGGTCAGGAAGTGGTCGGCCACTTCCACCGCGCTTTGCAGCACGCCGCCTGGGTTGTTGCGCAGGTCGAGGATCAGCCCCTTGAGCTTGCCGTTGTTGTCCTTGCGCAGTTTCGCCAGGGCCTTGCCGACTTCTTCGCCGGTTTTCACCTGGAACTGGGTGATGCGCAGGTAGCCATAGCCGTTTTCCAGCAATTGCGCCTTGACGCTCTTGACCTGGATGGTGGCGCGCGCAAGCGTCACGTCGAAGGGCGTGCCACCGTCGCGCACCAAGGTCAGGGTGATCTTCTCGCCGAGCTTGCCGCGCATCAGGTCGACGGCCTCGGTCATGCTCAGGCCCTGGGTGGGCTGGTTGTTGATCTTGACGATCAGGTCGCCCGCCTCGATGCCGGCCTTGGAGGCTGGCGTATCGTCGATGGGCGAGACCACCTTGATCATGCCGTTGTCGCTGCCCACTTCGATGCCCAGGCCGCCGAACTCGCCGCTGGTGCTTTCCTGCAGCTC
>NZ_DJUS01000062.1:0-54696 GCF_002438365.1 Pseudomonas sp. UBA6276 | reverse complement strand
CAGCCGACCGACGGTCGGCTCTACCGAAATCTCTGGCGCTCTCAATCCTCGTCCACCGTCGGCAGCGCCGGCGCGGGTGCGGTGTTCGCACGCCGCTGTTCCTCATGCGTGCGGAACGCCTGGTGGATGTGCTTGCGCAGCTCGTCATCGTTCCACGGCTTGGTCAGGAAGCGATAGATCGCGCCGCGGTTGATTGCGTCGGTCACGGTGTTGAGGTCGGTGTAGCCGGACAGTACCAGGCGGATCGTATCCGGGTAGAGCATCTTGACCCGGCCCAGGAACTCGGTGCCGCTCATGTCGCTCATGCGCTGGTCGGACAGGATCACCTGCACGTCGTTGATGGCCAGCAGATCGAAGGCATCGCGCACGTTGCCCGCGGCCAGGATCCGGTACCCGTCGCGGCGGAACAGACGCACCAGCGAGCGCAGCACGTTCTCTTCGTCGTCCAGCAGCAGCAGCGTGCGGTCCGGGCGCGTCTCGGCGAAGGCCTCCGGGCGCAGGTAACGGCGGCGCAGGGTCATGCCCGCGGCATCGGCGGACATCGGCTCACCGAACAGATAGCCCTGGAATACATCGCAGTCGTTGCGGCGCAGGAAGCCCAGTTGCGCCTGCGACTCCACCCCGTTGGCAATCACCGTCATGCCCAGCTGGTGGCCCATGGCGATGATCGCGCGGGCAATGGCCGCCTCGCGGTTGCCGGCCGGCGCGCTCTTGATGAAGCTGCGGTCGATCTTGAGCTTGTCCACCGGGTAGCGGACCAGCGCGCTGAGGCTGGAATCGCCGGTGCCGAAGTTGTCCAGGCTCAGGCTGATGCCTTCGTTGCGCAGGTTGACCAGGGTTTCGTGCACAAAGTTGACGTTGTTGGTCAGCGCGCTTTCGTTGATCTCCAGCGTCAGCATCTGCGCCGGCACACCGGCGGCCTGCATCAGCGACATCACCTCGGCGAAGAAGTTCGGGCGCAGCAGCTGCAGGGTGGACACGTTCACCGCGATGGTGAAGTCATCAAAGCCCTGGTCGCGCCACAGCTTGGCCTGCTTGAGCGCGCCTTCCAGCACCCAAGTGCCGATCTGCACGATGATGCCCAGCCGTTCGGCCGTGCGCATGAAACGCTCCGGCACCAGCATGCCCAGCGTGGGCGATTGCCAGCGCAGCAGCGCTTCCATGCCGACCACGTGGCCATCGCGGGCGCTGACCAGCGGCTGGTAACGCAGCTTGAGCTCGCCATTGGGGATCGCGTCGACAATCTGGCGCGCGATGATGCTCTCGCTGTGGGCGCTGGAGGGCGTATCCACCGCGTGGATGCGCACCGCATTGCCACCCTCGCGGGCGGCCTGGTACAGCGCATCCTCGGCGTGGTCGAGCAGGCGCGAGACGCCGGTGGCGTGCTCCGGGCACAGGCTCACGCCCAGTTTGCCGGTCATGAACAGCGTGTACGGCAGCACCGACAGCGGCAGTTCCAGCTGCTGGCGGATCTCCTCGGCCAGGTCCTCGGGCAGCGGCATGTCGGCAGTGCGTGGCACCGCCAGCAGGAATTCATCGCTGCCGTGGCGCCACAGCTTGCCGCGGCCGCGCAGGTGGTGCTGCAGGCGCTGGGCGACCAGCACCAGGGCCTGGTCGCCGACCTCGGCGCTCATGTTCTCGTTGACCGAGGCGAAGTGGTCGATATCCACGTGCATGAGCATCAGCGGCGTGCCGCCGGAGGCGGCCTCGGTCACCATCGCCTGCAGTTCGGGGTTGCCAGCGCCCAGGCGGGGCGGGGCGTCCTCGATGCTGACCAGGGGCAGAGAAGGGTTCCACATGAGCTCAGTGTTCCAGGGTGTCGTGAGCCGTCGCGCCGGTGGCGCGGTACGGCAGGTAAAGGTCGATCAGGGTACCGGCGCCGTGCGCCGATTCGATGCGTAATGTGCCACCCACGCTCTGCGCGCGCTCGCGCATCACGATCAGGCCCAGCCCGCGCGGGCCGTCCGGGTCGAACCCTTCGCCATCGTCGCGGACCTGCAGGTGCAGACCGTGGTCGTCCACATCGCGCAGATGCAGGTTGACCTGGCTGGCGCGGGCATGGCGCAGCACGTTGGTCAGGCTCTCCTGCGCGATGCGGAAGCAGGCCTGCTCGATGTCGCCGGCCGGGCGCCGCGGCAGCGACTGGATGTCCGGCAGCAGTTCGATCGCCGCCGAGCGAAACAGCACGCCCGCCTGCCAGCGCAGCGCCGCTTCCAGGCCCAGCGCGTCCAGTTGCGGCGGGCGCAGCAGGGTAGAGATGTCGCGCAGCTTGCCGACGGTCGCGTCGGCCAACTGGATGATCTGCGCCAGGTCCTCATCGCGGCGGGCGGCATCCTGCTCGTCCTGCGCGGCATAGGCGGACAGTTTCATCGCGGTGATCGCCTGGCCGATGTCGTCGTGCAGGTCGCGAGAGATCGCGCGGCGTTCGTCTTCCTGCAGCGAGAACAGCCGCCCGGCCATCGCCTGCAGCTCACGGTTGCTGGTTTCCAGCGCCTCGCGGATGCGTTCGGGCTCGCTGAGGTCACGCACGATCAGGAGCTTGCAGTTGCGCCCGCCGTAGCGCACATCGCCCACCGCCAGGCCGGCCTGGAAGGCCTGGCCGTTGAAGCGGCGCATGCCGATCACTTCGCCTGCGCCAGCGCTCTGCAGGGGCAACTGGGCAAACAGCTGCGCACGCACGCGGGGCAGGTCGTCGGGGGTCACCAGCGCCGCCAGCGGCTCGCCGAGCAGGGTGTTGTGGCCGTAGCCGAACTGGGTCGCGGCGCAGGCGTTGGCGTACAGCACGTGCTCCTCGGACAGGATCACCACGCCGTCCGGAAGCACACGCACCAGCTCGCGGAACTGCTCCTCGCGCTCACGCAGCAGGCGCCGCGACTGCTCGCGCTCGGTGACATCCTGCAGGGTGCCCAGCACGCGCGGGCGCCCGGCGTCGTCCTGGCCGCTCTCGGCGCGCAGGTGCACCATCAGCGCGCGCCCATCCATCGCCAGCAGCGGCAGCAGCACATCGATCTGCACGGGCTCGCCGGAGCTCATCTCCTGCAACAGCTGTTCGCTGAGTGCGGCCGTGGCCGGATCGGCCGGCACCAGCAGTTCGTCGAACCGGTGCCAGCGCCGGGCTTCGGGCGCGCGCCGGCCAAGCAGGCGATACACCTGGTTGGCGTAGCGGCCCAGGCCGGTGGCCGGATCGATCTCCCACGCGCCGATACGCGCCATCTCGTGCGCTTCCTCGACCCGGGCGAGCGCTTGGTCGCGGCGCAACAGGGCCTGGTCTTCGCGGGTACGGTCGATCGCGATCAGCAGGCGCGCGCGACGGCCGCCGTAATCGATGAAATTGCTGCGCATTTCCATGCGCCGGGTGCTGCCGTCACTCAGGCGCAGGTCGGCGGTGATCACGCACAGCTGTTCCGGGTTGGCGCGGATGTGATCCAGCTTGGCCTCGAGCATGGCCTCGTGTCCGGGCGGCCACAACGCGGTGATCGGCATCGCGGTGAAGGCCTCGCGGCTGAAGCCGAAGAAGCTCGCCGCGGCCGGGTTGACGTCCAGGATCGCCAGCGACTCCAGGTCGTAGACCAGGATCGGGCCGGGATTGCCTTCGAACATCTGCCGGTGCCGGGTCTCCGAACTCTCCAGCCGTGCGTGGGTATGCAGTACGTGTTGGGCCAGCGGGCGCAGCAGCAGATAGATCAGCGCCGCGCTGGCGACCACGAAGAAGGTGCCCTTGAGCGTCTGCCACTGCGCGGCGGTCTGCAGATCACCGGCCACCACTTTGACTGCGGCATCGCTGCACAGTATCCATACCAGGGCCAGCACCAGATAGGCGACCACCACGCGCCAGCGGTCGCGGCGCAGATCGCGGGCCAGGGGCGTGTCGGCAGCGGGTTCGGAAGGGCCTGGCAGGTGGGTCGGCATGGGGCAGGGCGGGGCCAATCGGACAAGGCGAGTGCCATCTTACCTGCCCCGGGTGAGGATGCAGGACGCGAGGGAACTCAATAATCCGCAATCTCCGCCGTTAACGATTGCGTTCCCCGGTTGTCGGGTGCGTTATCGGAGTTACAGGGCGTGGACCAAGGGATTATCGCGAGTCTGCTGCAGCACCCATTGGCCTCTGCGCTGGTGATCCTCGACCGTGCCGGTCGTCCGATCGCCGCCAATCCGGCCGCGCGCGAGCACGGCCTGCCGGCAACGGTTGCCGCATACGGCGAGGTACTGGAAGACCTGCGTCTGCTCGCGGCGGATGGCGGCCTGGTGCCCTGCCAGCTTCCCGGCGGGCCCGGTGGTCGTTTCGATGGCTGGATGCGCGCCGTGCACGATCCGGATGGCCACCTGCTGGCGTTCACCCTGAGCGTGCCCGAACCGGTCGCCGCCTACGCGGGTAGCCGCTGGGAAGTGGCGCTGGATCATGCCGGACACGGACTGTGGGACTGGGACCTGCCCAGCGACAGCGTGCGCCGCTCACGGCGCTGGGACGGCCAGCCCGTGGAAGATTCGCACACGAATGCCGAGGGCGTCAGCGCGCTGCTGGAGAACGTCCACCCGGACGATCAGCCGGCGGTGCGCGTAGCGATGGATGCGCATCTGCGCGGCGAGAGCGAGGCCTATACCGCCCAGTTCCGTGCCCGCCACCCCAATGGCGAGTGGCGCTGGGTGCTGGACCGTGGCCGCGTAGTGACCCGCACGGCCGACGGCCAGCCACTGCGCATGGTCGGCACCCATACCGACATCCAGGCCCAGAAGCAGATGGAAGCCCAGCTGCGTGAGCAGCAGGTGCACCTGCGCGAAGCCCAGCGTATTGCCAGCATGGGCAGTTGGTCCTGGGATCCGCAGGCGCGCGAGTTCTGGTGGTCGCCGGAGTTCCGGGCGCTGCTGGAGACCGGCGACGACCCTCTGCATGGCCGGCGTCATTGGCTGCGTCAGCTGGAGCCGCAATCGCGCGGCCGACTGCGTGGCGCCTGGCGCCGGATGTGGCGCGACGGGGCGGCCACCACGCTGGAGCTGGAGCTGATCCGTGACAACGGCGGCGCGCTTCATCTGCGGGTGTGGATGCAGCCGCTGATCGGGCCGGATGGCCGCATCCAGCGCCTGCTCGGGCAGGTCCAGAACATCACCGAACAACACCAGACCGATGCGCTGATCCGCTGGCGTACCGAACTGCTCAACCGCGTCTCGGCCCTGGGCCGTATCGGCGGCTGCGAGATCGAGGTGGGCACCCGCCACATGCAGTGGACCGAGGAGTGCTACCGCATCCACGGCCTGCGCAAAGAGCCGATCAGCCTGGACCAGGCGCTGAGCCTGTACACCCAGGACTCCCGCGACGCCTTCGAGGCCGCACTGCTGCGGATCGCCGAAGGCGGGCTGCCCGAGCAGCTGGACCTGTGCTTCTACCGGCAATCCGGCCTGCGCATCTGGGTGCAGGTGCTGATCGAACTGGACCGCCGTGACGGCCTGCCGACCCGCTTCGTGGTGCTGTTCCGTGACATCACCCGCGAGCGCGAAGCCAACGAGCGCATCGAGCTGCTGGCCCATTACGACCTGCTTACCGGTCTGCCGAACCGCATGTTGCTGCGCGAGCAGACCGCCGACGCCATCGAGGTGGCCCGTGATCGCGGCAGCCCGCTGGCGATGTTGTTCATCGATCTGGATGGCTTCAAGACCATCAACGACACCTTCGGTCACGCCACCGGCGATGCGCTGCTCAAGGCGGCCGCTTCGCGCCTGCACCAGAGTCTGCGCAACAACGACCTGTTCGGCCGCTTCAGCGGCGACGAGTTCATCGTGGTGCTGCGCGACCTGGCCGCGCCGCAAGACGCCGGCCACGTCGCGCGCAAGCTGATTGCTTCGCTGGCCGAGCCGCTGCACCGCGGCGAGAGCACGCTGAAGGTCGGCGCCAGCGTCGGCATTGCCATGCTCGACGACAGCCGCCAGGATTTCGAATCGCTGCTGCGCGCCGCCGATGCCGCCATGTACGCGGCCAAGGAAGCCGGGCGCAACACCTACCAGTATTACAGCCAGGACGCCCTGGCCAAGATCCAGCGCAAGCTGGAGATCGAGCACGCACTGCTCGGCGCGATCGAGCGCGAAGAATTCACCCTGGCCTACCAGCCGCTGCTGCATGCCGAGAACGACCAGCCGCCAGCCATCGAGGCCTTGCTGCGCTGGCATCGGCCCGGCATCGGCTACTGCAGCCCGGCCGAGTTCATTCCAATTGCCGAGAAGTGCGGCGAGATCGTCCGCATCGGCGACTGGGTGCTGGCCGAGGCCTGCCGCCAGGCCGCCGCGTGGGACGCGGCCGGCCTGCAGTTCGACCGCGTGGCGGTGAACGTCTCGGCCGTGCAGCTGCGCGACCGCGGCTTTGCCGAGCGCGTGATCGATATCTGCCACGCCCACGGCTGGCCGCCGCAGCGCCTGGAACTGGAGCTGACCGAGTCCGCCCTGATCCGTGACACCGATGTGCTGCGCCATTGCTTCGATGTACTGGAGCGCCACGGCGTGCCGTTGGCCGTCGACGATTTCGGTACCGGCTTCTCCAACCTGCACTACCTCAACCGTTTCCCGGTCGGCCGCCTGAAGATCGACCGCAGCTTCGTGCAGGGCATGCTGCACGATGCCGGCACCGCTGAGGTCACCCAGGCGATCGTGCACCTGGGCCACGCGCTGGGCATGAAGGTCGTCGCCGAAGGCGTGGAGACCGAGCAGGAGGAGGCGATGCTGCGCCGCCAGGGCTGCGATGAGATCCAGGGCTACCTGTACTCACGCCCGCTGGCGCCGCGTGACCTGGCGCAGTGGTTGAAGCTGGGTGGCGCATCGTTACGTGCTGGTGAGCCGCCGGCCGTGGTGCATGCCGTTTGAGCGACGCCGCGCCGCCTGAGCCGGCACTGCCACGGCGCCTCTGGAACGGACTGGATGAGTGGCTCACTCAATCCAGTAATCGGCGGGAGCTCGCGATTGTCCAGTGGGCGTGGACGGTATCGCTGATCGGATGCGGCATATGGGTTGAAATTGCTCGACGTCTGCCGCCCGTGGCCTTTCTTGTTCTGGATGAATTGATCTACCTCGGCATCTTCTCGTTCATCAGCAACATCGCGATGCTGGTTCTGATGTATCGACGGCGTGGCCGCCATAGCGACCGTTTCAAAGCGACCGCCGCGGTACTCCTAATCGTTTGCTCCTCGCTGGTCTACACCGGCCTGGAGGGCGTCTATGAGCGCCGCAGCTATCTGCTGGCCATCTCTTCGATTCCAGGCGGAGTCAAGACAGCGATCACCTTCCTGGTGCCCTTCAAGTATCTGTTCGCCTTCGGCTTTGCGGCGATCGGCGCCGGGGTGTTTTCCGGAATCATTTCGCGCGAGTGTACTGGCAGGCCCGGAACCTAGCATCCTCCATGCAGCAGAGCGCCGGCAGGTAGACCCCGCCATTACGTCTTACCAGGCAAACAGGGGCCTGATGGTGATCGACAGCGATATCGGTGTCGATGCGCCGCGTCGCAATTCGCCTACGCAGTGCAACCAGTCACAGTCATCGAGCGTCACTGAGCGATGGGTGCTCCACGCGTTGGCTGCGGGAGAACCTCAGCGAATCGCCTTCAGCGCGCCGCCGCATCCAGATCATCACCGCTCAGGCCAAGATCCCACGCCAGGCCGGCGAGGGCGGGCTCGACCGGGGAGGGCAGGGTGGCGATGGCAGGCGAGGGACGCTTGGCCAGCTGGGCAAGTTCCTGCAGGGCCAACTGCTCCAGCCGTGCGATCAGGGCGCGGCCCTGCAGCGGGGCAATAGGCGCTGCCGCAGCGGCAGGCGCTGCAACGGGGTCACCGCTCTGCACCGACGGCTCCAGTTCGGCGGGGACAACGGATGCAACGGACAACACGGACGCGTTCAACATCGGGTAATCATCTGCAGCCAAGGCGGGTCGTGCAAGCGCAACGGCCCCGGGGAAACCGGGGCCGTTGGGTGTGCCGGGTTCGGCACGGGACATCTGGATCAGAACAGTTCGACCGCGCCGGCGGCCATGCTCTGCTGGGCGACGGCCTTGTGCGGCGGGCGCTCCCACTCGGTGCGCATGTCGCGCAGGCGGGTGCCGGTGCGCTGCAGGGCGGTCACGACTTCCTCGTCGAACACGCCGCCACTGCGATGCAGCAGCTCCTGCAGGGCGACCGCTTCGCGGTTGATCGCGGTCAGGCGGTCCAGGTGGGTGTGCACGCCGCCCAGGGCCTGGGTGGCGATGTCTTCGAACTCCAGGGCACGCACGGCTTCGGCGACGCTGCTGTCGATGGCACGGCCGCACTCGGAGATCTCGCGCATGCCATCACCCAGCGAGGCGTTGATCTGGGCCACGTTGTCCAGCATCTGCGCTGCTTCATGGCGCGCTTCGCGGGAGCGGTCCATATCGCGCGAGGCCATGTGCGAGACCGTCTCGCGGACCTTGGCGATGGCGTCTTTGGAGCTGTGGGCCAGCTTGCGGATCTGCTCGTTGAAGGTGGTCGAGCGCTCGGACAGGTTGCGGACCTCGTCGGCGACCACCGCAAAGCCACGACCGGCTTCACCGGCGCGGGCCGCTTCGATGGCCGCGTTGAGGGCCAGCAGGTTGGTTTGTTCGGCCACGGCCTTGATCACGTCCATGACGCTGCCGATCTTGTCGCTTTCCTTCTGCAGCGCGTTCATCGCTTCGGTGGAACGGCGGACTTCCTCGGCCAGCTTTTCGATCTGCGCAATCGCTTCGCCGACGACCTTGTCGCCCTCGCGCGCTTCCTCGTCAGCCGTGGTCGCAGCCACCGAGGCCTGCTCGGCGTTGCGAGCCACTTCCTGAACGGTCGCGGTCATCTCGTGCATGGCGGTGGCGACCTGATCGGTCTCGACCTTCTGATTGTTGACCCCGGCACTGGTCTGCTCGGTGACGGCAGACAGCTCCTCGGCTGCGCTGGCGATCTGGGTGACGCTGTCGCGGATGCCACCGATCAGTTCGCGCAGGGTGGCGCCCATGCGCTGGATGCCTTGCTGCAGCACACCCAGTTCGTCCTTGCGCGTCACCTTCAAGTCGTGGCTGAGGTCGCCACTGGCAATGCGCTCGACCACGTCCAGAGTCTCCTGCAGAGGGCGGGTGATCTGCCGGGTGATGATCCAGGCGGCAAGGATGCCGAAGATCAATGCCAGCAGTGCCGCGCCGATCTGATAGCTGCGCGCTTCGGCGCTTTCGGCATCGCGGCGCTGGATCTGGATCTTGTACAGCTCATCGCTGAGGCGGACGATCTCCGAGCCTTCGACGGTCATCTCGGCGCGTGCGGTAGTGATGGTGGCAATCGATGCTTTGAAGCTGGTCACCGCATTGCGGTAATTGACCAGTGCGGCAATGAGCTGCTGCATGCGGGCCTGCTCGGTAGGCAGGCGAGTGGACAGTTGTTGCAGCTCGACCGCGGCGCGGTCCATCTGCGCGAATGCAGCCTGCTCGGATTTTTCGTTGGCGTTGCTGACATAGGCAAGCACTTCATAGCGCGTCTGCTGGGTCAATTCCCGAATCCGGGCGCTGGCCTGCAATTCTTCGAAGCGCAGCTCGATGTCGGGCACGGCGAGTACGGCGTCGTTGATCTGAGCGACCAGTGCAGTGGCGGCCGCTGCCGTGTCAGTCATGTTCTGCCGCGCCACGTTGCTCGTCTTGTAGCCGTCGCGCATCTGGTTGAGCGACTTCTGGTACGCCTCGATCTGTTCCGCCTGGGCTTTGAGCCGCTGCAGGTTTTCCGGGCTCTTGAACCCTTCGATCAGCTTCTGCTGCTGAGCCTTGAAAGCGTCGAGCTGGGTTTGAACGGTTTGCGCCGAAGCGTCGTCGCCGTTGGCCAGCATGTATTGCAGCCGCACGATGCGCAGCTTGGTCAGGCTGTTGTTGAGCTCGGAAATATCGCTCATCCAGTTGCTGCGCTGGATCAGGCTGCTCAAGCTGGTCCATCCGGTCAGCGCCAACAGCGCGGTCAATACCAGCACCAGGCCGAAGCCCAATGCAAGTTTTCGGGTAACGCTGATATTGCCGAACCAGCCGTTCATAAAATGTGCTCCTGACAGTAAAGGGTCAGACCTGGACGACCATAGTTGTGCTTATGGCGGTCGCCATGAAAAGGTCTCGGTGATTTCCCCATATCGGCCACGGGCGGCAGAGCTGAAACAAAAAGTGAGAACGGTGACGCAAAAAAAACGGCGCGATCAAGATCGCGCCGTTCATTGTCACCACCGATGCGTCATGCGATCGGCTGTGAACTCCACTCGCCATTGACCAGGCGCTGCAGGCCCAGCGGGTTGGCATTGCGCAGTGCTTCGGGCAGCAGCGCGTCCGGGTAGTTCTGGTAGCAGACCGGACGCAGGAAGCGGTCGATCGCCAAGGTGCCGACCGACGTGCCGCGGGCATCGGAGGTGGCTGGGTAAGGGCCGCCGTGGACCATGGCATCGGACACTTCCACGCCGGTCGGGTAGCCATTGACCAGAATGCGACCGACTTTCTGCTCCAGCACCGGCACCAGCCACTGGTACTTGACCAGGTCCGTACCAGTTTCGCCGATCAGCGTGGCGGTCAGCTGTCCACGCAGCGATTGCAGGGCAGTCTTGAGCTCGGCATCGTCGGCGACTTCGATCACCACGGTGGCCGGGCCGAACACTTCTTCCTGAAGCAGTTCGTCGCCATTGAGCAGCAGGCTCACGTCGGCCTTGAACAGTTGCGCCTGAGCCTGTTGGCCTTCCTGCGGGTTGCCGGCCAAATGCGTGACGCCCTGGTGCGACAGCAGGTGTTCGACGCCCTTGCTGTAGCTGCGCAGGCCACCGGCGTTGAGCATGGTTTGTGGCGCCTGGGCTGCCATCTGCGCTTGCAGGTGCTCAAGGAAGGCACTGAAGGCCGGCGAGCGAACGCCGATCACCAGGCCTGGGTTGGTGCAGAACTGCCCACCGCCCATCACCACGGAAGCCGCCAGTTCCTTGGCCACGGTTTCGCCACGGGTGGCCAGGGCGTCCGGCAGCAGCACGACCGGGTTGATGCTGGACATTTCAGCGAACACCGGGATCGGCTGGGCGCGCTCGGCGGCCATCTTGCACAGCGCGTTGCCGCCGTTCAGCGAGCCGGTGAAGCCGACTGCCTGAATCGCCGGGTGCTTGACCAGCGGCTCACCGACGCCGGCACCGAAGATCATGTTGAACACGCCCTTGGGCATGCCGGTTTTTTCCGCTGCGCGGATGATGGCGGTGCCCACCAGATCGGCTGTCGCCATGTGACCGCTGTGGGCCTTGAACACCACTGGGCAGCCCGAAGCCAGGGCTGCGGCGGTGTCGCCACCGGCGGTGGAGAATGCGAGCGGGAAGTTGCTGGCGCCAAACACGGCCACTGGGCCGACGCCGATGCGGTACTGGCGCAGGTCGACCCGCGGCAGCGGCTTGCGGTCCGGCAGGGCGAGGTCGATGCGGGCACCGAGGAAGTCGCCGCGGCGCAGGACCTTGGCGAACAGGCGCATCTGGCCGCTGGTGCGACCGCGCTCGCCTTGGATGCGGCCGGCAGGCAGGGCGGTTTCCTGGCAGACGATGGCCACGAAGTCATCGCCCAGGGCATCGAGTTCGTCAGCGATAGCGTCCAGGAATTCAGCGCGGCGAGCAGGGCTCAGCTGGCGATATTCCAGGAAAGCGTTGTCGGCGGCCTGGCAGGCGGCGTCGACTTCGGCATCGGTGGCTTGGTAGAAGGCATAAGGAAGCGCCTCGCCGGTGGTGGCGTCGACACTCTTGAGTTTGGGCTCGCCACTGGCGCTGCGGTTGCCGCCGATGAAGTTGTGACCGAGGATGTTAGGCATTGTTGTCTCCGTGTCCTGTGGGCGGGTTGTTAACAGACATCATACAACTTGGTCATATACCGGGCAAGTTGCCCCCCGAATCACCCACTGTAGCCGCCTCAGCCGCCGATGTGGTGAATCAGGCAGACCGTGGTGTGCCCGGACGCGGCTTGCACCGCTGCTACAAAAGCCCGTCGCGAGCGGTTGTGGCCCCTGTAGCAGCGGCGCGAGCCGCGTCGGCGGTTGGCGCGGTGGATCAGGCAGACCGCGGTGCGCCCGGACGCGGCTTGCACCGCTGCTACAGAGGCCTGGCGTGATCGATCTGCAACCCCGCGTCGGCGGTGGATGCGGTGAATCTGGCTGAACGTGGTAACCCACATCGGCATTCGCGCCGAATGAAAGCAAATAGCCAGCACGCAAGGTAGCGGCGAACAGGGCCTTAGAGGTAAGGTGGGCAATGGTGCATCAATGGCGATCATGCGCGTCGCCCCATGGAGAGAACGAGAGGACATGTTGCCCATTCCCCTGTTGATCTGCGACGACTCGAACATGGCTCGCAAGCAGCTGCTGCGCGCCTTGCCGGCGGATTGGGACACCACTGTGACCCAGGCGGTGAACGGCCGCCAGGCGCTCGAGGCCGTGCGTGAGGGGAAAGGCGATGTGATGTTGCTGGACCTGACCATGCCCGACATGGACGGCTACCAGGTCCTGGCCGCGCTGCGCGAGCAAAACCTGCCGTGCAAGGTCATCGTCGTCTCGGGTGACGTCCAGGATCAGGCCCTGCGCCGGGTCCGCGAGTTGGGCGCGCTGGCCTTCATCAAGAAACCGGCCGAACCCGAAGAACTGCGCCGGGTGCTGCTCAAGGCTGGTCTGCTGGAAAAAACCACTGGCACAGCCCTGCGTCGCAGCAGCGACAGCACGCTGCACATCGGCTTCATCGACGCCCTGCGCGAAGCCATCAACGTTGCCATGGGCCAGGCCGCCGCCATGCTGGCCAAGGTGCTCGGCGTGTTCATCCACCTGCCCGTACCCAACGTCAACCTGCTCGAAGCTAGCGAGCTGCACATGGTGCTGGCGGACGTGCAGAGTGAGCAACCGATCACCGCCATCTGTCAGGGGTTCATCGGCGGCGGCATTGCCGGCGAAGCGATGCTGATCTTTCACGATTGCGACATCGCCGACCTGGCTCGCTTGATGAATCGCAGCGCGCTCGACTACTCCGACCTCGAGATGCTGCTGGATCTGTCATCGGTCATCATCGGCGCCTGCCTCAGCGGCCTGGCCCAGCAGCTGGACGTCATGTTCTCTCAGAGCCACCCGCACATCCTTGGCAATCATGCCGCGATCGACGATTTGATCGCCGTCGGCAAGCACCGCTGGAAAAAGACTCTCACCGTGGAAATCAGCTACGCCCTGGAAGGCCACTGCATTCACTTCGACCTGTTGCTGCTGTTCACCGAGGACTCGGTACCGTTGCTGCGCGACAAGCTCGACTACCTGATGAACTGAACCATGAGCCGACCTATCGAACTCGACGAATTTCACTGGCTGCTGGCGATTACCCAGAGCATCGACGTAGGCGTGGTGGTGCTCGACAGCGATTACCAGGTGCAGGTCTGGAACACCTTCATGGAAAACCGCTCCGGCGTGCAGCCCAAGGACGCCATCGGGCACTGTTTCTTCAGCTTGTTCCCGGAGATCGATTGCGAGTGGTTCCGCAAGAAGGTCAGCAGCGTGGTCACCCTCGGCACCCCGGCCTTCACCATCTGGGAACAGCGTCCGTACCTGCTGCGCTTCAAGAACTACCAGCCGATCACCGGGCAGGAGGCGTTCATGTATCAGAACACCACCATCCTGCCACTGCGCTCCACCCATGGTGAGGTCAAACACATCTGCGTGGTGATCTACGATGTCACCGACGTGGCCATCAACCGGCGACAACTGCAGGCCTCCAACCTGGAACTGCAGAAGCTGTCGAGCACCGATCGCCTGACCGGGTTGTGCAACCGTGGCCACTGGGAAGAAGCGCTGAAGGTCGAGTACGTCCGACATGGCCGCTATGGCCACGCCACCTCGTTGATCATGTTCGACATCGACCACTTCAAACGGGTCAACGACACCTATGGCCATCAGGTGGGCGACCAGGTCATCCAGCGCGTAGCGCAGGTGCTGCGCGGGCTGGTTCGTGACGCCGACATTGCCGGACGCTACGGCGGCGAGGAGTTCGCCGTGCTGCTGCCGGACACCGACAAGGCCGGTGGCGCCATATTGGCCGAGCGGTTGCGCCAGGCCGTCGAGGCTGAAGTGGTCGAGCACGAAAGCGGCCCGATCCGCTTCACCATCAGCCTGGGCGTAGCCGACCTCGGCTACCCCAGCACCGAACACCAGCAACTGATCGAATGGGCCGACCAGGCGCTGTATGCCTCCAAGCGCGCTGGCCGCAATCGGGTGACCGTCTACGAACGGCCCTGACCGGAACGATCAATCCTTAGTGGCATGCGCCCAGCGATAGTCCAGACGCGGCGCACGGACTTTGATCCGGCGCTTGGTCTTGCTGAACAACGGCTCGTGCACCGGCTCGGGATCTTTCAGGAACACCGTCAATACCGCACTCAATGCGTACAGGCCAGTAAAGGCCCAGACCACGCCTTCCAGGCCGAAGCTTTCATTGAAGATCGCCACCACCGCAGGGCCTACCCAGGTGGATGCACCTGCGCCCAGGCTCAGCACCGACAGCGCGGCGGCCTTGTTGTGCGGCGCCAGGGCCGGCGCCAGTGCCGACAGCGGCACGAAGCACGCCAGGGTCAGGCCATACAGCGCGCCGAACACCGAGGCCAGCAGGAAGTTGTCGGGAAAGGCCTGCGGCATGAAGAAGAACAGCGGCGTGGTGATCGTGCTACCGATGGCGCCCAGCCAGAGGATGGTATTGCGGTAGCCGATCCGCGTGCTGATGACGCTGGAACCCATGTTGCCGATGATGTTGAACACGAAGACGATGGTCAGCAGTTGCAGCCACTGTTCAAGGGTGAACCCCACCGTGTCCATGAAGAACCCCGGCAGCACCACCAGAAAACCGAACATCGACGAGGTGTTGATGATGCGCACCACACCGGCCAGGGTCACCTTGGGGTGCGACCACATGATGGTGACGTTCTTGGCCATCGACACCAGCGGCTTCTCGCCTTCGGGCGCCAGGCGGCGCATGCCGTGGGCTTCACGCATGCCGATCAGGCCGATCAAACCACCGATGACCACCAGCGCGAACGACAGCCAGAAAGTCTGCAACGCGCCGATCAGCGGAATGCTCATGCTCGCCACCAGCGAACCCAGGGTCGGCAGACCTGCTGCATAAGCCACCCAGAACCAGCCGACGGCCAGACCCATCTTGCGCGACGGTGTCGCGGCGGCGATCCACACCAGAAACCCGTAGGCGAACAGCGGATAGCCGAAGCCGCGCAGACCGTAGGTCAGCAGGATCATCTTGTAGCTCAGGGTTTCCAGGCCATAGATCAGGAACAGAACTTCGAACACGCTCCAGATCAACAGGCCCAGCATCATCACCCGTTTCGGCCCCCAGATGTTCGACAGTGCGCCGGCCAGCCAGGAGGAGATGCCGACGGTGACGCCATACAGCGTGAACACCATGGCGATTTCGCTCTCGGGCATGCCGCGGTCACTGAGAAACGGGGAGAGGTAACCAAGCTCGACGCCGTCGCCGATCATGAAGATCAGCAGGCCGACGAAGCCCCAGAACATGGGGTAGGGGATGCCGATCTTGTCGCACAGGCGAGACAGGGGGGTGTTCGGAGTGGATTGATTGCTCAATGGTCCGTTCCTTTTTTGCAGCACGGCGCTTGGGCGCGCCGAATGAATGGCCTCGATGAGGTTGGAAGGCAGGCTCGGTGAAGAGCAAATCGCCACGCAGCGGTGGCACAAATCGGCGGGTCAGGAGGGGCACAGCAGGATCGCCGGCGTACGGCGTGCATGGGCCCTGTAATCTGCTTTATTTGAGATTTTCGCGCCGTTTGCTTATTTGTTATCGCATCTGAAACGATTCAGCGCAACCGCCTGAGCGGGCGTTGCCTGCGACAACGTGCCCGGTGGTAATGGCCGCAGGCCACGTCTCATGGTGGCTAAGGTGTTGCAAAAGATGACTGAAAAAAATCCGGATAATTTTCCATTGCGCCGGGCTTTGTCTCAGCATGTGAGAGCATGAGCGCGCCACGTCCCCAAGACTTGCCGCTCGCCGTTCCAAGGGGTAGATGTAGGGGCACCGACATTGGCAGGCGTTCCCATGTACCCGCTCATTTCCCACGTCGACAGCGACACTTCTCTGCCCGACAGCGCCGATGTGGTCATCATCGGCGGCGGCATCATCGGCGTGTGCACGGCCTTCTTCCTGGCCGAGCGGGGCGTGTCGGTGGTGCTGGTGGAAAAGAGCGGCATCGCCCACGAACAGTCGTCGCGCAATTGGGGTTGGGTGCGGACCATGGGCCGTGACGTCGCCGAAGTGCCATTGGCCATCGCCAGTCTGAAACTGTGGGACGGCTGGGCCAGCAAGCTGCGCCACGAGACAGGCTTCACCCGCTCCGGCATTCTCTATGCCTGCGAATCGGCAGCCGAGCTGGCAGCCAAGGTCAGCTGGCTGGATCAGGCCAAACCGCTGGGCATCGAGGCGCGGCTGCTCGACACCGTCCAGATTCAGGCGCGCCTGCAAGCCAAGGTGCCGGCCTCCTGGACCGGTGCGCTGTTCACCGAAAGCGACGGTCGCGCCGAGCCGGACATCGCCACGGCGGCCATCGCCGAAGGGGCTCGCGCACGCGGCGCCAGGCTGTTCGTGCGCTGTGCCGCGCGCAGTGTCGAAACCACTGCGGGAAAGGTCAGCTCGGTGGTCACCGAACTGGGCGAAATCAAATGCACCAGCGTCGTGCTGGCGGCGGGCGCCTGGTCGAGCCTGTTCTGCGGCAACCTGGGCATCCGCCTGCCGCAGCTGCGCGTGCTCGGTTCGGTGATGCGCACCGGACCGCTGCCGGGCGGGCCGGAGTGCGCCGTGGCCACCGAGAAGGTCTCGTTCAGAAAGCGTGCCGACGGCGGCTACACCGTGGCCCTGCGCAACGCCAACGTGGCGGCGCTGGTGCCGGACAGCTTTCGCTACCTGCCCGACTTTCTGCCCATGGTCAGGGCGCATCACCACGAATACCGCCTGCGCGTGACCCGCCAGAGCTGGCAGGAACTCAACACCCCCAAACGCTGGAGCAATGCCCAGGCTTCACCGTTCGAGACACAGCGTTTGTACGATCCCAAGCCGGTGGACGCCTACCTCGACAAGGCCCTGAGCATGCTCGCCGAGCAGTTCCCGATCTTTGCCCAGGCGCGGATCGAGCAGCGCTGGGCGGGGCTGATCGATGTCACACCCGACATCGTCCCGGTGATGGATCAAGTGCAGAGCCTGCCGGGTTTCTATCTGGCCACCGGCTTCTCCGGGCATGGTTTCGGCATCGGACCAGGCGCCGGCCACCTGATGGCCGACCTGATCACCGGCGAGCAACCCCTGGTCGATCCTGCGCCGTTTCGTTTCGCCCGGTTCGCCCGATGAGGCGCGTTCATTCAGGGTCCCAGCCGTTGCGCGATGCTGTCGGCTTCCTTGCGCATGGCCTGCACCAATCGCTGCTGGTAAAGCGGGGTCATGCGCACGCTGGGCAAGGCGCAGCTCAGCGCCCCCACCGGGGCGGCGCTGGCGTCGAGGATCGGCACCGCCACGCCGGTGTGCAGCGGCAGCACGCGATCGGCCAGGCCGCAGGCGAAACCTTGCTGGCGCACCTGCTTGAAGGTGGAACGCAGGGCGCTGTCGCTGATGGCGTATTCGCGCAGCAGGCGCGGCGCGTTGTGTTCCAGAATCTGCGCACGGGCCGCAGTGGGCAGGTGGCTGAGCAGCGCCAGCGAGCCCTGGCCAACGCCGCTCAGTACGCGCGCGCCCACGCAGTGGGCAAAACTCTGGGTGGGATTGGCGCCTTCGTGCAGCTCCAGGCACAGCGCGTAGTAGCCGTCCTGAACGAACAGAAAGAAGCTGTCCTGAAAGGTCTCGCACAGGCGCAGCAAGGCCGGACGGGCCAACTCGCGCACGCCGCCGGTGTTGCCGGCCTGGGCACCGAGGCTGAGCAATTGGTAACCCAGAAAGTAGGGGCCCCGCAGCCGCGGCAGGCGCACGAAGCCGTAGGATTTCATGGCCTTGAGCAGGCGGTACAGGGTGGCGCGGCTGAGCTGGGTGTCGGCGCTGAGCGCTTCGATGGTCGCGCCCTGCGCGCCGCGCGCCGCGATCGCCTGGAGAATGTCGAAGGAGCGATCCAGCGTCTGCGTGCCTTGAGTGCTGCAGCGTGGCAGGCGGCGGGTCGATGAGTCGGTGTGGGGCATGCTGACCTCTCCCGTGAAGCGACGATTGCCGAGCCATGGCCCGGCAGGCCGACTGGCACTGCAAATGCGCTGCAATATCCGGGCCCTCACAGCGCCCATTCATTCATGATCCATCAGGAGAACAGCCAGCGATGCCAGGACCTCGCGTAGTACCCGTACAGGGCGATGAACAACTGCCGGAGCGTGTCGACGTGGTGGTGATCGGGGGTGGCATCGTCGGTGCCTCCACGGCGCTGGAGCTTGCCGAACGCGGCTTGAAGGTGGCCCTGTGCGAGAAAGGTGGCATCGGTCACGAGCAGTCCAGTCGCAACTGGGGCTGGGTGCGCATCTCGCGCCGCGACCCGCGTGAACTGCCGCTGATGGCCCATGCCCTGAACATCTGGGGCGACCTCGCCGCGCGCATCGGCAAGGACGTCGGCTACACCCGCGCCGGCATTCTCTTCACCTGTGCGGACGATCAAAGCTACGCGGAGCACGAGCGCTGGAAGGCCAATCTGGACGATTACCCGGTGCGTGCCCGGATGCTCTCGGGCACCGACCTGTCCGCAGTGCTACCCGGCGCCGAGCGTTTGCGCATCAAGGGTGCGCTGTACACCCCCGATGACGGTCGCGCCGAACCGCAACAGGCGGCCCCGGCGATTGCCGAAGCGGCGCGGACCAAGGGCGCGATGATCTTCACCGAGTGCGCGGTACGTGGCATCGAGCGCGCGGCGGGCCGGGTCAGCGGCGTCATCACCGAGCGCGGCGCGATCGCTTGCACGTCCGTGGTGCTGGCCGGTGGCGCCTGGTCGAGCCTGTTCTGCTCGCCGTTGAAGGTGCACCTGCCGCAGCTCAAGGTGCTCAATTCGGTGATCCGTACCACGCCGTTGCAGGGCGGCCCGGAATCCGCCATCTGGGCAATGGACTTCGCCGTGCGCAAACGCCAGGACGGCGGCTACACCGTCGCCTCCGGCCACGAGAACATCGCCGACATCGTCCCCGACTCCTTTCGCTACGCGCGGCAGTTCTGGCCTGCGTTGCAGCAGGAGCACAAGTCACTGTCGTTTCGCCTGGGCCAGCGTTTTTTCCAGGAAGCGGTGCTGCCCAAGCGTTGGGCACTGGACGAAGCCAGCCCGTTCGAATACCGCCGCGTGCTCGATCCGGTGCCATCGATCCGGCAAACCAACCGCGCCCTGGCCAGCCTGACCAACGCCTTCCCGGTGTTCGCCAACGTGCGGATCGCCCAGCGCTGGGGCGGCATGATCGATGTCACGCCCGATGCCGTGCCGGTGATCTCGGCGGTGGACGGTGTGCCCGGGTTTTTCATCGCCACCGGATTCTCGGGTCATGGCTTCGGCATCGGTCCGGCGGCAGGCAGGCTGATGGCCAATCTGGTCACCGGTGAAACCCCGATCGTCGACCCGCAAGCGTTTCGCCTCTCGCGCTTCAGCGATGGTTCCAACCCACGGCCCATTTCCGGATTCTAGAACCACCCGATCACTCGGCAACAGCCCTGCAGAAGCTCGTTCGAACGAGCCCGGGTCCCGCGTCCAAGACGCTTTCCAACGCCTGCCACCTGCCCTTTCTTCCTTACTGTGGGAGCTTCAGCATGTCGCAACGCGATGACTCGGATAAAGGCAACAGCCTGTTTAACCCGACCCGCCGCCAGGCGCTGGCCATGGCCATCATCGGTGCCGCGGGCACCCTGCTGCCCCTGGGCCGGGCCAGTCAATCCTTCGCGGCCATGGCCGCCCCGCCGTCCGGGCAGGTGATCATCGGCCTGTCCCAGGAGCCCACCGTCTTCAATCCGCACATGCCGCACATCGAAGTGGACGACGGCATCCACTGGAACGTGTTCGACCCCCTGTTCGGCATCTCGCCCAGCGGCGAATTCTTCCCGGCCCTGGCCACCGAGGTGCCGACCGTGGCCAATGGCGGCATCTCCGCCGACGGCCTGCAGTGGAAGGTGAAACTGCGCAGCGATGCCAAATGGCACGACGGCCGACCCTTCACCGCCGAAGACGTGAAGTACACCCTGGAACTGATCGTCTCGCCGAATTTTCGCAGCGGTCGCCGCGCCGGCCACGATCTGCTGCGCGACATCACCGTGGTTTCGCCCACCGAAATCCACTGGCGCATGGAGAAATCCTACGCACCCTACGCCTCGATCCTGTCGTCCACCTTCATGGTGCCCAAACATATTCTCTCGGTCGCCGCCGACGTCAACACGGCACCGTTCAACAACGCACCCATCGGCACCGGCCCGTTCAAGTGGGGCACGCGGGTGGCTGGCGATCACATCCAGCTCAAGGCCAACCCGGACTATCACGGCACCCAGCCGCAGATCGACAGCGTGATCTTCAAGTACATCCCCGACCTGACCGTGCTCTACACCCAGTTCAAGACCGGCGACATCGACGTCACCGCCATGCAGGGCATCACCCCCGACCATTACGAGGAAGCCAAGGACCTGGCCGGGCGCACCGTGGTGATCCTGCCGGTGGCCACCATCGAGTCGGTGACCCTGAACATGGAGCGCCCCCAGTTCAAGGACCCCGTCGTGCGCCAGGCGCTGTACATGGCCATCGACAAGAAGACCATCATCGACGAGTTGTATTTCGGCCTGGTGCTGCCCACCGAAACCTACATGCCGCAACAGTCGGCCTACTACAACCCGAACCTGCCCAAGCAAAGCTTCAACATCGAGGCGGCCAGCAAACTGCTCGATGACGCCGGCTGGAAACCGGGCGCTGGCGGCATTCGCGAGAAGGGCGGGGTGCGCCTTTCGTTTACCAACTCCACCACCGCAGGCAACCAGATTCGCGAACAGGCGCAGCAGTTCATCCAGCAGACCTGGCTGGCCATCGGTGTGGAAATGAAAATCTCCAACCTGCCGCCTGCGGTGATGTGGGGCGAGTACTGGGTGCAGTCCAAATTCGACTCGGTGATCGTCGGCAATAACTTCCTCACCGGTGCCGACCCCGACACCCGCGACTACTTCGGTTCGCAATCGACCAACGCCAAAGGCGGGGCCGGGCAGAACAACTCGCAGTACGTCAACGCCAAGGTCGACGAACTGCTGGCCCAGGGCGCGGCGATCCAGGACGTCGCCCAGCGCAAGGCGGTGTACGTGCAGGTGCAGGACCTGATCCGCCAGGACCTGCCCATCCTGCCGCTGTTTCAGTACACCTACGTGCGCGGCTACAAATCGGGCCTCAAGGGCTTCACCGGCAACATCAACCTGCGCATCGAACCCTGGAACGTCAACACCTGGTCGTGGACCTGAGCACGCCCATGCCTGGCCGCAGGGTCGGGTGTCGTTCGCACCGCAGAGGATTCAAGCATGCCGAACTACATTCTCAACCGCCTGGGGCAGAGCGCCGTGGTGCTGGTGCTGGTCTCGCTGATCGGCTTCATGGTGCTCAACCTGGCACCCGGCGGACCGATGTCGCAGTTCGCCCTGAACCCCGGCATGAGCCAGGCCGAGCTGGACCGCATCGCCGAGCAGTTGGGCTTGAAGCGGCCACTGCTGGTGCAGTACATCGACTGGTTCAGCCATCTGTTCGTCGGCGACTGGGGCCACTCGTTTCGCGACGGCCGCCCGGTGCTCAGCGTGATCGCCGGGCACCTGCCCGCGACGTTGCTGCTGATGGGCACCTCGACGCTGCTGTCCATCGTCATCGGCACCTGGGTCGGCGTGCTGGGCGCGGTGCGCCGCTATTCGGTGTTCGACACCCTGGCCACGGTCGGCGCGATGGTGGCGCTGTCGATTCCCACCTTCTGGTTCGGGCTGGTGGCGATCTTCTTTTTCTCCCTGCACCTGGGCTGGCTGCCGGCGGGCAACATGTACACCATCGGTGACCAGTCCCTGGGCGACTACGCCATTCACCTGGTGCTGCCGGTGCTGGTGCTGGCCTTGGTCAACGTGGCGATCTGGAGCCGCTACATGCGCTCCGCCACCCTCGACGTGATCGACCAGGATTTCGTCCGCACCGCCCGCGCCAAGGGCGTGCCCTATCGCCGCGTGCTGACTCACCACGTGATTCGCAATGCTCTGTTGCCGATGATCACCCTGGCCGGGCTGCAGATACCCACCATCCTTGGCGGCGCGCTGGTCACCGAAACGGTGTTCACCTGGCCCGGCATGGGCCGGCTGTTCCTCGACAGCCTGGGCTACAGCGACTACCCGGTGATCATGGGCATTCTGATGTTCTCCGCCGTACTGGTGCTGCTGGGCAACCTGCTCGCCGATCTGTTGATAGGTGTCGCCGACCCCCGTGTCCGGCTGGCCTGAAGGAGTACCGCCCATGACCACCGCCACGCACTACCTGCCCGCCAGCCGCCGCTGGGCCTGGCTGGCCAACCCCACCCTGCGCCGTTTCATGCGCCACAAGTTGGCCGTGCTCGGCGTGGTGATGATCACCGTACTGATTCTGGCCTGCGTGTTCGGCCCCTACCTGCTGCACTACAACGACCTGAGCATCGACATCCGCAACCGCTTCGCGCTGCCGTTCACCGGCAATCACTACCTGGGCACCGATGCGCTGGGTCGCGACACCGCCGCCCGCTTGCTCAACGCCGGGCGCATCTCCCTGATGGTGGGCTTCTGCGCCATGCTCATCAGCATCGTCATCGGCACCCTGATCGGCGTCATCGCCGGTTACTACCGCGGCTGGATCGGCGCCGGGCTGATGCGCTTCGTCGACGCCTTTCTATCCTTTCCCAGCGTGTTCCTGGTGCTGGTGCTGGCGGCGTTCACCAAACCCAGCCCGATGATGATCACCCTGATCATCGCCGTGACCAGCTGGATGGAAATCTCGCGCATCGTCGAAGCCGAGATCCGCTCGCTGCGCGAACGCGACTTCACCCTGGCCGCCCGCATGATCGGCGCCAGCAACCGCTGGATCATGTTCCGCGAACTGATGCCCAACGCCATCGGCCCGATCATCGTCGCGGCCACCCTGACCATCGCCAACGCCATCCTGCTGGAGGCCTACATCAGCTTCCTCGGCTACGGCATCCAGCCGCCCTTGCCCAGTTGGGGCAACATGCTCAACGCCGCCCAGCAGTACCTGGGCAAGGCGCCCTGGCTGGCGATCATTCCCGGGCTGGCGATCACCCTCGCGGTGACCAGCTTCAACTTCATCGGCGACGGCCTGCGCGACGCGCTGGACGGCAGGAGCGACCTGAAATGAACGCAGATGAAAAGATCGCCGTGGCGCACCTCCACGTCGCCTTCCGCAAGGGCACCGGCTACGTGCCCGTGGTCCACGACATCAACTTCGCCATCGGTGCCGGCGAAACCCTGGCCCTGGTGGGCGAGAGCGGTTCGGGCAAGAGCGTCACCAGCCTGGCCATCATGAAGCTGCTCGCCGAAGCGCCGAAAACCCGCATCGACGGCAGCGCCATCGTCGCCGACCGCCACGGCGCGCCCATCGACCTGGTGGCCATGGGCGAGCAGCAGATGCGCCACGTGCGCGGCAACCGCGTGGCGATGATCTTCCAGGAACCGCTGACCTCGCTGAACCCGGTGCACCGCGTGGGCGACCAGATCGCCGAAGCGATCCGTTTCCATCAATCCCTGAGCAAAGCCGCCGCCCGCGCCCGCGCGCTGGCCCTGCTGGAGCAGGTCGGCATTCCGGAACCGGTGAAGCGCCTGGACTGTTATCCCCACGAGCTGTCCGGCGGCATGCGCCAGCGGGTGATGATCGCCATCGCCCTGGCCATGGAGCCGGACGTGCTGATTGCCGACGAGCCCACCACCGCGCTGGACGTCACCGTGCAGGCGCAGATTCTCGACCTGCTGCGCAACCTGCAGAAGAAGAACGGCATGGCGATCCTGTTCATCACCCACAACTTCGGCGTGGTCGCGGAAATCGCCGACCGGGTCATGGTGATGTACGCCGGGCGCATCGTCGAACAGGGCAGCGTCAGCCAGGTGCTGTCCTCGCCGCGCATGCCCTACACCCGCGGCTTGCTGGCCGCAGTGCCGCGCTTCGAACAGGCCGGTCTGGCGCAAGGTGAACTGGGCACCATCGCCGGCTTCGTCCCCGACCCCAGCACGCCGCCCAGCGGCTGCGCCTTCCACCCGCGCTGCGGCTACAGCATCGCTGGCCGCTGCGACCAACAGGCACCCGTGCTGGAAGAAATCGAAATGGGCCACCAACTGCGCTGCGTGCGCTGGCGGGAACTGGCGACCGAACAGGAAGGTGCACGATGAAAGAGCGTCCGCTGATCGACGTCGTCGGCTTGAAGAAATACTTCCCCGTGCGCAAGACCTTCCTCGCCCACCGTCGCGACCGCGACGACAACCTGGTCCGCGCCGTGGATGGCGTCGACCTGAGCATCGCCCGTGGCGAAGTGCTCGGCCTGGTGGGCGAAAGCGGCTCGGGCAAGAGCACCCTGGGCCGCAGCCTGATGATGCTCGACCCACCCACCGACGGGCACATCGTCTTCGACAACACCGAGATCACACCCTTCAACGACCGCCTGCTCAAGCCCTATCGCAAGCGCATGCAGATGATCTTCCAAGACCCCTACGGCTCGCTGAACCCGCGCATGAGCGTGGGTGACATCCTCGCCATGCCGCTGCGCTTCCACAACCCCGAACTCGACGCCGCCGGGCGCCGCGAAAAGGCCGGGCAGGCCCTGGAAACCGTCGGCCTCGCCGCCCAGTACCTGGACCGTTACCCCCACGAGTTCTCCGGCGGCCAACGCCAGCGCATCGGCATCGCCCGCGCCCTGACCCTGGAACCTGAATTCATCATGGCCGACGAACCGGTGTCGGCCCTGGACGTCTCGGTGCAGGCGCAAGTGCTCAACCTGTTCGCGCGCATCCGTCGGCAGATGAACCTGACCATGCTCTTCGTCACCCACGACCTGGCCGTGGTCGGCCACATCGCCGACCGCGTCGCGGTGATGTACCTGGGCCGCATCGTCGAAATAGCGCCCACCCGCGAGCTGTTCAGCCATCCTCGCCACCCCTATACCGAAGCGCTGATGTCGGCCATCCCGATGCCCGAACCTGGGCAGCGGCGCCAGCGAATCGTGCTTCAGGGCGATATCCCCAGCCCGATCTCACCGCCTTCGGGATGCGCGTTTCGCACCCGATGCCCTTACGTGCTGCCTGCCTGCGCACAGGATCGACCGCTGTTGCGTGAGGTCAGCGCAGGTCATGGCGTGGCGTGTATACGGGATGATCTGGAGTTGGTGTCGCCGCTCACCGCTCACCCCAGCCCGAGCGCCTCGACGACGTCGCTGGCCAGCACCACCTCGGCGTATTCGCTATCGAGTATCGCCAACGTCAGATCGTGAACGGTGCCCGCATCCCAAACCGTTCCATCCGCGCCGGTCACCGGGACCGCTGTCGTCGCATCCGAGGGGAGGGTAATGCTATAGCCCAGAGCCTTTCCGGCGCGAACGGTGGCATCCATGCTGTTGTGAACGACCACACCCGTCAGCACGAAGCGTGTCACCTGCATGGCCTTGAGCACCGCATCCAGCTCGGTGCCGATGAACGCGCAGTTCTGCTGCTTGGTGATCACCGGCTCGCCCTCCACCGGCGTAACTTCCTGCTTGATCCCATTCCACGGCCCATGGGTGTGGTACGTCGACGTAGGCGTCGGCTCATCGTGCTTCACATGCAGCACCGGCCAGCCATTCGAGCGCCACAGCTGCAGAAGCCGCTGGATGGTTTCCAGATAGCCAGGGTTGCTCTTACCCTTCCATCTCGGCTGGTCGATGGCGTCTTGCACATCGAGGATGATCAGGGGGATGGAGCTAGGTGGGTTGCTCATGGACGGCCGTTTTGTTGGAAAGGAATCGCGTCAGTGTGCGGTAAGGGGCAGGGGGCTTCAATGGGTGGTAGGAGGTGTGGGGGGCGTATCTGAAAGGGCTATGCACGAACGCGACTCTATGGCTCCTTCGCACCGCGCGCTTGAGCACGTACCTCGACTGTCGGCAACATTTTGCAGAACCCATCTGCTTGCTCTAAGATTTATTGTGCATACAGTAACTCAATGCCTATTACCTTCGACATTGCCAAGCGAGACAAGACCTTAGCCGAGCGGGGCATTGATTTCATGGATGCAGCGCTGGTGTTCGAGGGTCGGCATTTCACCCTTGCGGATGATAGGCGTGAATACGGTGAAGCGCGCTTCATCACCGTAGGTCTGCTCCACGAGCGAATGGTCGTCATGGTGTGGACTCCACGCGGCGAAGCTCGCCGCATCATTTCCATGAGGAAAGCCAATGAGCGAGAACAAGACCGCTATCAGCATCGACTGGGTTGACCCTGACGATGCTCCGGAGCTGACCGATGCTTTTTTCGAGCGTGCCGACGAGTACGCAGGTAGTCAAGTGATCCGCCGTGGTCGGCCCAAAGCTGGCATTGTGCGAGAGCGCATTTCGATCCGCCTCGAACCAGCCGTGCTCGCAGAATTTCGGGCATCCGGACCTGGTTGGCAGACGCGCATGAATGCCGCATTGGCGGACTGGCTCAAGACTCATGACCCTTCGGATCTGCAAGGGTAGCTGGGGCTTTTCAACCTGAAAAACCACTGCAATTCCCAGCGTCCATGAACAGTTTTTTTTACTGATAAATGCGCAGTTCTATTGCATCGTTCGTGACGCATCTCCCACCTCTACTGGAACGGATAACCGCTCAAACAGCGGCTTCATCACCTGCGCCGGGGAGGGGATGGGATTAGCCAAAGGCTGGTCATGTGCGCGGGTCTCCTGCGTTCTTACGCCGATCACGATGCTGTGGTCAGGCTGCTCCTGTGCATAGGCTGTGTAACCGTTATCAAGCGGGTGAATTCGCTCCCCAGGTAGTACACCTGGGTAATTCGGTGCAGGATGAAAGTCTGCGATCACAGCGGTTGTTCTGATCGCAGAGAGCACCCAAGGCTGATACGTGTCGGTCAAGAACGAATAGCAGGCAACCAGCACCATGGCAGCTGCGATAGCGCCTCCGGGGTGGAACAACGTCATACCCAGGTTAAGCTTGGGAGCGTAATTAACGCCGAAGATCTTCAGGAATGAAGCGAGCATTTGAATGGCCGCGAAGATAACCACTGCAACACCGAAGAGGACAAGCAGCAGAAGGCCACCGAGCGACAGCAAAAGTGCCAGTACGGCCATCCATGCCGGTACATAGAACAGCAACGCCAGCAGACCAACCGTCAGATCGAAAGACTGCGGCGGCAAGCCCAATGCTTCGGAAACTGCAAAGCGCGATAATCCGGTAGCGGCCAACAGCGCCAGCAAGTGCAAAAGAACGATAGGTGCCTTATACAACGATTTGTGCCACTTCAGACGCATCCACCGCGCCATTGGCAGGCACCACATGATGAACCCTGCAATCATGAAGCCAGCAGCAATCATGCTGGTCACGTCGAGGGCCGCAGTGCCCCAGCTCCTGGATAGCCACACTCCAGAGAAGACCAGAATGACGGAAACCATATAAAACCGATGTGCCACTGGCGTAGCAGCGTACTTGTCTTTCAACCATTGCATAGGTGTATTTGAAACCTTACTTGGAAGAGTGAAAAATGAATTGCTGCGAATGGCCAGCTATTGGCCACCTTTTTCAGTGTGGTCAAAAGTTGTTTTTTGCCAAGCCAGCAAAAGGGGATGCAATCCTAACAGGACTGTTTTTCAAGAAAAGGCCAAGGTAATAACTCGAAACCGAAATGAAATGACGCAATAACTGATCAAGTTCATGCTGGTTCCATTCGAGAGATATCACGCAAGGAGCACCATGACCCAACGACAACTCCATCTCGATCACCTCTGCCTCACCCTCCCGGATGGACGCCTACTGCTGGACAACCTCAACCACGGCTTCCACGCCAAAGCCACCGGCATCGTCGGCGGCAATGGCAGCGGTAAATCCCTGCTCGGCCAGTTGCTGGCTGGCGACCGTGCGCCCAGCAGTGGCCACGTCCGCCGCGAAGGGCATGTCTATGTCGTCTCTCAACAGCTTGAGCCCGAGCGTTTTCCCACCGTTGCCGCGCTGGCGGGCGTCGAGCACATCCTGCAAGCCCTGCAGCGGATCGCCGAAGGCAGCCTCGATGATCACGACCATACGCTTGCGATGGACCAGTGGGATTGCGCAGCACGCCTGCGCGCCGAGCTGGACCTGAACGGCTTGGGCCACTTGACCGCCGACACACCGACGCACGCCCTCAGCGGTGGCGAGCGCCAACGCATCGCACTGCTCGGTGCCTGGCTGTCCAAGGCCGACTGGCTGATCCTCGACGAACCGAGCAACCACCTCGATCGCGAGCAACAGCAGAAACTGGCACAGCAGATCCAGCGCTGGCCGAACGGCTTGGTGATGATCAGCCACGACCGCACCCTGCTCGAACTCATGGATGAAATCGTCGAGCTCTCGCCCATCCGCCTCGCCGTTTATGGCGGTAACTACAGCCATTACGTCGCTGCCCGCGAACTAGAGCAACAAGCCTTCCAGGCGACCTTGCAAGGCGAACGCACCCAAGCCAAGCGCGAGCAACGGGAAATGGCCATGCAGATGGAGCGCCAGCAACGGCGCAATGCACGCGGTGATCGTAACGCCCGTGGTGGTAGCCAGACCAAGCTGATCACCAACGCCCAGAAAGAACGCAGCGAAAACAGCCAGGGCAAACTGCGCCTCAACCAACAGCTCGCCCGCGACCAGCAACAACAGCGCATTGCCGATGCCCGTGCGCGCTGCGCCGCCGATATCCAACGCATAATGCTGCCCCCGGAAACCGTCGTACCCAACGGCAAACTGGTGCTTCAGCTCAATGAGCTGATACTGCCGTTCGGGCATGTCGCGTCGATCAGCTTTACGCTGACAGGTCCCCTGCGCATGGCCATCACGGGCGCCAACGGCAGCGGTAAATCGACACTGCTTCAGGTCATCGCCGGTCGCCTGGTGCCACGCGCCGGCGAAGTCATTTGCACGGTGGAAGTGGGTTGGCTGGACCAACACGCCGGCCTCGAACACCCTGATCGGACCGCCGTGCAGTGGCTGCACGAAAGCAACCCGGAACTGCCCGAAGCCGAAGCCAGAACGCGCCTGGCCCAGTTGGGCATCGACGCCGATCGCGTCCAGCTACAAACCGCGCAGCTCAGCGGCGGCGAGCGTCTCAAGACAGCCCTGGCGGCACTGTTGCACGCGCAACGCCCACCCCAGCTATTGCTGTTGGACGAGCCCGACAACCACTTGGATCTGCCCAGCAAGCTTGCACTTGAGCAGATGCTCAGTCAGTACCAGGGCGCGCTGCTGGTGGTGTCCCATGACGATGCCTTCATCGAGGCGCTGGGCGTGGATCAGACACTGCATCTTCTCCATCCACGCCCATAAGCATCATGTTTTAGAAATCAACCGTCCCGGAAAACTTCACCAACCGCGGCTCACCCTGGGTCAGGTAGCCGCCGTTGGCCGATGCCCAGTAGTTCTTGTCGGTGATGTTCTCCACGTTCATGCGCAGGTTGATTTCCTTGCGCTCGACCTTGAAGGTGTAGCGTGCGCCCGCGTCGAAGCGGTTCCAGGTGGGCAGGCTCAGGTTGTTGGCCTGGTCGGCATACTGGCCACCGGTGCGCAGCGCACGGGCGTTGAGCGCCAGGCCGTTCAGGCCCGGTACGTCCCAATCCACCGTCGCGTTGAGCTGGAAGGTCGGCACACCGATGGCGTGGTTGCCGTCATTCGCGCCGCCCTGCGTGTCTTCGAGCTCGGACTGCAGGCGCGTGCCGCCGGCCATCAGACGCAGGCCTTCCACGGGTTCGCCGAACACACTCAACTCGACACCGCGATTGACCTGCTTGCCGTCGCGCACGTACACATTAACGCTGCCGCCTCCGGCCGTCGCGAAGCTCTGGGTGTAACCATCGGTAGGCCGCTCGATCCGGAATGCCGCCAGCGTGGCGCCCCACGATTGCTTGTCCAGTTTGATCCCCGCTTCCACCTGCTTGGTACGCCCCGGCGGGAACGCCTCACCCACGTTGACGACCTGGCCCGACGCCGTTGGCCCTGCCGCCAGCCCCTCGATACGGTTGGCAAACAGCGACACCGACTCCACCGGCTTGTAGACGATGCCATACACCGGCGTGGTGATCGCCTCGTCGTACATGGAAGTGCGCGCGCCGCCGACACCGGTGGTCGACTCATAGGCATAGTTCTGCACCAGCAATTGCTGGCGGCGCAGCCCGGCCGTGAACAGCACCGTGTCGTCGAAGAAACCCAAAGTGTCCGACACCGCCAGGCTGCGGTTGCGCGTCTTGCCGGTGATGCCCGGGTCGCTCATGTCACCGGCTTCGAAGTTCACCGCAGTAGGCTTGGGCAGAGGTCCGGTGTTGTAAATGTTGGTAGTGCCCGTGGGCAGGTAGAACTCGTAGGCATTGCGCTGCTCGGTCCAGATGCTCGACGCACCCACGCTGATCTGATGGCTGACCGGCCCCGTCTGCAGGTTGCCGTTGATGCCAGTCATGAATGTGGCATTGTCCTCGTCGTGCGGAATCTTCGACCCACTGATGGTCGCCGCGCCTGTGTTCGAATCCGTCAGCACCGGCGTGCCATACACACCATTCTCCCGCGTGTGCTTCGCCCCACCCGCCACGTACGCCGTCCAGTCCTCGTTGAGATCCCACTCGCCACGCAACATGCCGAACGTGTCCTCGGTCTGGCTGTACGTCCAATCCTGCCCATAGTTGTGGCTGGCATCCGGCGCCCGTGGGATGCTCGTAATCGTGCCGAAGCGCACCGAGTTGCGCAGCCCATTGATGCGCTGCTTCTGATAACCAAAATCGCCGGACAGGCGGAAATTGTCACCCCGATAATCCAGCCCCAGCGTGAACAGCTTTGTGCGCTGCGACTCGTCATCGACCGCCGTATCACCCTCGCGCTGGGCCAGATTGACCCGCGCACCGAAGCGGTTGCCCTCACCAAAGCGCTGACCGATATCCAGATGCTCACCCACACGGCCATCTGTGCTGATGTCCTGCGTGTAGCGACGAATGGGCTCATCACCTGCCCGCTTGGGCACCAGGTTCACACTGCCGCCCAGCCCGGTCCCCGTTGGACTCACGCCGTTGATGAACGCGTTCGGCCCCTTGAACACCTCGACCCGCTCCACCGCATCGGTGGAAATGATCTGCCGCGGCAACACCCCATACAAACCGTTGTAGGAAATGTCATCGCTGGACAGCGGCAAACCACGAATCACGAACACCTGCGCCTGGTTACCGAACCCGAACGACTGCCGCACCGACGGATCATTCAGCAGCACATCGCCCACGTCCTCCGCCTGCTGATCCTCGATCAGCTTTGAGGTGTAGCTGGTCAGCGTGAACGGCACATCCATGTTGTCCTGGTTGCCCAGCACACCCATCTGCCCACCACGCGCCACCTGCCCACCGGCAAACACCTCGGGCGAAGCGCCTTTGGCAGCCTTGGTGGTTTGCGCATCGATCGAGGTAGCGTCCAACGCGAGAGCGTCCGCCCCATGGGCGCCGAGGCTCAGTGAGCAGCACACCGCCAGAAGGGTAGGGCGAGAAGGAAAACGAAGGGCCATGGGAGCAATTCCGGGAATAGAAGAGGTCAATGAAGCGCCTCCCTGGCAACTGAGAATGTGTCTCAGTGGCGCGTATCCTAACAAGAGTTTCACAAAGCGTTAACGCTTTTTTGAGGGGATTTTCACGAAGTCCGATGGGTCGACTCGACAGGTGTTCAACCTAAAGAATGGCAAAGGGCTACCGATAGGTATTCAGTGATGGCATTTCAGCGTTCACTTTGGAAATGGAATTCAAATGAGTCTGCAAGACGACCTGCACCATGGACCGATTGCGCCACGTCCGCGCGTTCAACAACGTGCGCATCCGGGGTGGCTGTTGTGGCTACTGGTGCCAGCGATCGCGGTGGGGATGAACTGGGCGCGGATTGTCGCGTACTTTGAACCTGAGCGTGTAGAACCGCCTGCTGAGGTGGTTGAGCGATATGAATCGCCGGTTGTTGAATCTGCGCCGGTATCTGCACCCGTTGTGCGAGCAGTGGCGCCGGTTGTGCCTAAAACCCTGCACGAGTGCATGGGCGCTGACAATGTGGTCAACGACCAGGTATTGCGGTGTCGGTATGGAGACCGTCCTCAGCCGATGCGCGAAGAGCGGGCGGTGCAGGGGATGGTTTCTGCGCAGTATCTGGCTGAGTACAAGGCGGGGCAGGGTGCGCGACCGGTTCGGCGGGCTGTCAGTAGTGGGGCTGAGTCGCACCTGATACTCGGTTGGGACAGGAAGAGGTCGTACACGGCTTCGTGGAGTGTCAGTGATAACCAGATTGATCACGGCAGTGTTTGCACTGGCTACCGAAGCGGATCGATTGAATACCGCGAGTGTAGGAAAGGCGCGAAGCAGTGGTTCAAGGAGCAGTGCCGTTCAGAGCGAAATCCGGCACTGCGGGAGCGGTATTGTTCGGCGGCTTCGGGGTTTAGTCCGATGGGGTAGTGGGGCGCGCAAATGAGGTGCCGCTTATGTTTCTAGCGGCACCTATCACCATGGACGGGCGGCACATCCTCGCGTTGGAGCGATCAGCCGTTAACTTGAAACCGCAACTTCATCTCCAACAGCGAATCCTCCACCAGCGTCCTGCTTGTCTCCGTCAGCAAAGCAACTGCCTGATTAAGAGCACGACAGAGCTGCTGATTGGCATCGCTCGTTTCCGCGGCAAGCACTGACGCGGTATCCAGCAACTGACTAGCACGTTGAAGGGATTGGTAAGCAGCGAGATTCGTTTGATCTTTCATGATTGGCGACTTCCGTATGTGAGGTGAGATCTGCCAGCACTCGCCGTCAAACGAGTGGGTGGCAGCTGTGCATGGGTTGACGGACCGGTCACATACGAACCCGGCGCACCCGAAGGTGCCCCACGCACAGCCGCCATAGCGTTCGAAACGGGTGCGGAGGCGCCCGAGCCGAGTCTTGAGACTGCGCGTTCGTATGTAAGACAGGCCGTCAAACCTGGTCACGCATGTGGCGTGACGAGTGGGAGGATAGGCAGCGTGGGTAGGCAGGTCAACTGTGATGCCTGTCTAGCCAGGGCGCCGGCCCCGGTCGATTGTTTGCAAGCAGTGTCTCAAGCATAAATCCCAAAAAGGCTCGTGGGTCTTGGAGGAGACTTGCCTGAATTCTCCCAAGCATTGCCAGCCCTATCCCCAACCACTCACACTTCCAGCCCTATCCGCTTGGACGTCCCCCATGTCAGCTGCCCCCTCCAACTCGCTGGCTCCCGTGCCGCCCATGATAGGTGGCGGAGAAATGGGAGACTTGGTGCGCGACACGGATTGGTCCAGCACCGCCTTGGGTGATTACAGCTCATGGCCTGCATCCCTGCGTACTGCCTTGTCGCTGGTGTTGAACACCAAAGGCATTGCGGCCCTTTACTAGGGGCCGCAGCAGTGGCTGCTCTACAACGACGCCTACGGCCTGGCTCTGGGCGATCGGCATCCCGCCGCGTTCGGTCGCCCGATGCCGGAGGTGCTCACCGACATCGCCCCGGTGCTCAGCCCTCAAGTGGCACGGGTGCTTGCCACAGGCGATGGTTTCTCCATAGAGAACCTGTCGATGATGATGCAGCGTCACGGCCAGCAGGAAGAGACCGTGTGGACCTACAGCTTCTCGCCTGTGCAGGGCGAAAGCGGCGGTTATGAAGGCGTACAACCGCTGGATATCCTGGTCGACCCAGCCAGACGAGCAGCAGATCAACGCCGTGGGCCGCGACTTCACCGCCGAGCGGGAGAGCGCCATCGCCCTGGCCGCCGCCGAGGAAGCCCTGCGTCAATCGCAGAAGCTGGAAGCCATCGGCCAACTCACCGGTGGCGTCGCCCACGACTTCAACAACCTGCTGACCGTGATCAAGTCTTCGACTGACCTGCTCAAACGGCCGGATTTCTCCAGCGAGCGACGCACACGCTATGTCTCAGCCATCGCCGACACCGTCGAACGAGCCGCCAAAGTCACCTCGCAACTGCTTGCCTTCGCCCGGCGTCAAACACTGCAACCGACAGTGTTCGCACCTGCAGAGAACCCTCGGGCCCTGGCCAGTATGATCAAGACACTAGTGGGCGCCGAAGTGGAGCTGGTGATGGACATCCCCGAACACAGCCACTTAGTGATCGCTGACCCCTCTCAGTTCGACATGGCAATCGTCAACATGGCCGTCAACGCGCGTGACGCCATGGTCGGCCAGGGGCGCCTCACCATTCGAGTGGGTCCAGCCCGCTACGAAGCCAAGGCCCGCGAACAGCCGATGATCGCCGGCGATCAGGTAGTGATCTCGATGACCGATACCGGCAGCGGCATCGCGCCGTTGCACCTGGGCAGGATATTCGAGCCCTTCTTCACCACCAAAGGCGTGGGGCAGGGCACGGGCCTTGGCCTGTCGCAAGCGTTTGGGTTCGCCAAGCAGTCGGGTGGCGAGATCACCGTGGACAGTGAAGTCGATCAAGGCACCACCTTCACACTCTACCTGCCCCAGGCATCCGAGCCGCGCGAGCAACGGAGTGTCGAAGCGCCCCATGAATTGGTACACGGGCACGGCACCGGTGTATTGATCGTCGAAGACAACCCTCAGGTGGGCGCCTTTGCGATGCACTCACTCACGGATCTTGGCTACCGGCCGGTCCTTGCCATCAATGGACAGGAAGCCTTGGCCGAACTGGCCCGCGACGCCAGCCGATTCAAAGTGGTGTTTTCCGATGTGGTGATGCCGGGGATGACAGGCATCGAGCTGGCCCATGAGATTCGTCGGCGATACGCAGGGTTACCTGTAGTGCTGACGTCGGGATACAGCCATGTGCTGGCAGAGAAGGGCACGGATGGGTTTGAGCTGTTGCATAAGCCGTATTCGGTGGAGCAGCTGTCGCGCTTGTTGTGCGGGGCTGTGTGTGCACATCGCTAGAGGGTGACCTGAGCTAACATCCTCTTCCAACAATCACTCCAACTCAATCCCGACACCCGCCACTTTCACGGCCAAGCTCGCGAAGAATATGCACCCGATCAACCGGGCAAAAATCTCCAGCGTTTCGCACACATCCGGATCTTCAAACAGCACAGGCCGCGAATCGATCGCGCAAAGCGCTCCGTACAACCGGCCATCAGGCAGGAAAATGGGCACGCCTACGTAACTGTCCAGATCATAGGTCTTGACGATCAGTCGTGAGGCGAAGCTGTGGTCATGGCTGACTCTCGGGATCAGCAACGGCGCCGGATCCCGCTGAAACTCGCTGCAGATCGTGTCTTCCAGCGGAAAGGCCTCACCTGCGCCGATTCCCAGGTCGGCGGAATCGTGCACGGAGCAGATGACCAATTCAGCGTCGCCAAATTTGGTGATCGCGGCGAAGCGCATGTTGGTGAGCCGGGTCACCAGACGCAGAATGTTGGTGGTGGCTTCGATTTCAGCAATGGCTGAGCGTTCTTCCTGGGACAGGAGGCTGGGCGGGTAGTCGAGTGCCATGGTGTACCTCGTCGTTTGGTGCAGTTTCGGCTTGTGAGGGAGGTTCTGCAAGGGGGGAGATGGAGCGATGTTGTGACACGAGCGCTATGCAGCCAAAACCGAGCATTTAGGTACAAATAAGCTGTTGCGCGCTACGCAAGGTGCCTGGTTTGTGACGGCTGTATGGGCCGGGGTAATCTGAAACGAGTAGGTATCTATCTGTTTTGTCTAATTAATAATTGATTGATAAACTCGCTTGGAATACCAGTTGGAACGCTGTGTGGTCTGGATTCCGATGGACGGCGCCTTTTTAAAGAGCTACGCCATTAATGAGTCGGTATTGAATCTACCAAGCAAATGGTTGATCACCAACTGCTGATGATCATCGCACCAGCGCGTAAGATGCGCCACCTGTAGGTACAGAAGCTCCTAGCTTACGACACCGTTAGGGCAGAGGATTCGCGGGGCTCCTCTTAGGGTAGTTATAAATAAATCAGCTAATTATGGCGCTTGGTGGAATCGACTCGGGGGGGACGGCGTGCCTTTGGTGGTGAGCACTATGCATGCAACGAACGCTCCGCCTGATTGATGATATTTCAGCCGGCTCGTAGGGAGAGATATCGTTTTCCGAGATCTCTCGCGAAAGGCATCATCACAGCTAGTGCGGCTCGTCAGTGGGCTTTATGGTTCATCCTTGGGTTAAATATCAGTGTAAAATTAACGGGTAGTCCCTGTGATTCGAATTGTCATAAGTTTTTTTTGTGAAGCATATTGAAGGCTTCAGTTAGCACGTCCTTAACTTCGCGCAATGAGGTTGCCATGTTTCTTGCCGTGTCTCGGTCGAAGTCGTCGGCTTGCATGTATTCGACTAGCTCTTTTAACTTTAGATCCACAATTTCATTAAGCTGCATCGCTTTGTAAAGAATGGTTCTCTTCCTCCTTAGCTGAATTCTTGACTCTCTGTTGAGGTGTAGGAGCTCAAGCATATATCGTGCAACTACTCCCGTTGTTAAGAGATGTCCTGATCGCTCTACTTTGAAATAATTGGATAATGGTTCAAGGAAGGGGTCAATGAATCCAATTGTGCCGTCGTGAGAAGCGTGTACATGGAAGTACATGTTTGTCGGCCAGTTTTTTGATTTCCATATATTACATTTGGAGCAGGCCAAGACTAAGTTGTTTGGGTCGCTCTTTAATTCTGCAAAGTGTGCATACGGTCTGAAATGGTCGATATGAAAACCTTCGTTTCCGTGCTCTTCAAGTAGTGCGTCACAATAAATGCATCGATCTTGGCAATCTTCTTTAATTTCTGTGAAATAGTGGTGGTAGTCTGCATAATAGCTGCCGTCTGCTTTTTTTGAGTAATTTTGGCGGCGAGTGAGAAGAGGATAGAACATTTTATTTTTTGCCCAGAAGTATTTTTTCTATGTTGTTTAATGTTTCTTCCTGTTCATCTAGTTTTCTTTTAAGCTCCATGGTCATAGTCGACTCCTCAATAGCAGCAGGAGCCTCTCGCCAAAGCTTTAACTCATTTAACTCATTTGCTTCTTCTTTTGATATTTCAGATAGGACATATTTCTTTAGTAGAAGTACAAAACGCTGTTCGCGTTCATCCACAATTTGTTCGTAAGCATTGATGTGCCGGACCATGCGTTTGATGGCGCTCTCCAGTGCAGCCCCACCATCAGCAAAATCATCTTTGCTTAATACATATTCAACACTTTCTAAATTGTCATCAATTTCGTCTGGATGGTTGCTGAGAATATATATAGGGATTTTGCTATCGAGCTGTCTATATGCACCTGCCAACTGACTTCCTATATAATCTGCAGTTCCCGCGACCTCAAGGTGCTCATCGACAACGATAGAGGCAATCCTGGGGCGCATGGTGCAGATAAATTTTAGCATTAAAGGAAGGGTGGGCTGAGGTAAGGCGCAAATTACCTCAAGTTCTGGAGGTAAGTTTTTTCTGAGTTCTCTGCCGTAAGAGTCAAGAGCGATTTGCTCTTCATCAATGTATAGAACGACATTCCTTTCCATGAAGTCAGGCCTTGCTGTGTGTAGTTAAAGGTATTTTGATTGTAAATTCTGCTCCGCCAAGCCTCCCCTTTGGCGTTGCGGAAATATTCCCACCTGTGTGATTGTCTACGAAACTTTTGACAATAGAAAGCCCCATGCCAGTGCCCTCAACTGAGCCTTTCCTGTCGAGGCGTGTGCTATACATCGGTTGGAAGATTTGTTCTTCTGTTCCTAACTCTAGCCCAAAACCGCTATCAGCAAAGCTAATTAACATGTATTCATTTTCTTCCTGGATGTTAACAGAAATAAAGCGCTCCCCTATGGCAGTTTTTTTGAGTGCCCATATGGAATTAGATATGAGGTTAACAAAAATACTCTCCAGATCTATTTCAAAGGCAGTAATTTTTCGTTTGGTTGTGCATGCGACGCTTGTTACAATGTTCTGCCTTTCTAGTGAAGCGTTTAAGGCTTTGAATACTCCTGTTGCGACTTCGCCAACGTCAACAGCTTTGCGCTTTCTTTTATCTGGCTTTATGTTTCCTAAGGCAAAGGATGCAAAATTTCTTACGAAGCCTGTACTTGATATTATCGTTCTCAAACAGTTCGAAAATTCCTCGTCGTAAGGAGGTGTCAGCATGAATATGCCTCTCTCGAAACTGTCCTTTAGATTTTTTGCGTTAACCAATGATAGGTTCGTGAACTCTTTTGCTTCATGTCCAAAGCAGACTGTAAGAATTCCCAGCGATGCTAAGTTAGCTAGCGTATCCTTTTCATGCTCTAACTCCTCAGCCTTTTTTTCTAAGTGTATCTCCAGCTCGCTTGATCTGGCTGCGGCCTCTGCCAGTCTGGATTCCACCTCGGCGATCCTAGTCATTAGAGTTTCGGGATTGTCCACGCTGATATCTTTTTGCTCACCAGTGTCGACGTTTTGTTGTGCACCTTTAGAGATGGATTCTTTAAGTTCCTCGACTACTTTTGTGGTCTCATCAAGAGCCTTTTTTGCAAGCAGTTTCTTTTCTTGTGTATCAGACCCATCGTCTTCTTCTCGGGCTATTTGATGAGCGTAAGATTCAAATCGAGCAATAATTTTTAGACAGAAAGCACGCATATCATAAAATGCGTCTGATTCAACTATGCCCTCACGATTTGTTTGATCTTCCAAGAGGGGGTTGGTCTGCCTACCTATGAATACTGCTCCAATAACTTGATGCGGGCCAACTTTCCAACCGCCTTGCTTAACCCCGCCAGGGCTGCGCGCGCGACGGATACCAAGATCTAGCCAATCACCTTTGCCCGTAGGCTCGCCATAAGGGCGAACTCTGAATCTATCTCGATAGATACGAATCCCTTGGTTCGCATTCATGAACTCCCGCCAATTGCGCTTACTAAAGTCGATATTCTTTAGGCCTGGTGCATCCCATGGAATAAAGTACATTTTAAGCTTGAGGGGACCAGAGCTTGGTACAGGTGGTCGATCCTTGATCCAGCTTTTCCATTCTTCTGACTCGACTTTAAACTCTCGGCCATCAGAGTATTTAAAGTTGGCATTGATGTTTTCGCCATCAAGCTCTGCTTCAACTACCCAGCGTGCATATTCGACGGCAGACGAGCTTGCGACCTGTCCATCTATTTCAGAGAAGTCTGACTTAATTGAAATTGAGAAGTCATTGGCGTCGTCGAAAGGAGAGATTAATAGTGATAGCTCTTTCTTAAGATCGGTCAGAAGGCTCAGGTTCCAGTCATCCTTTAAACCCAGCAGCATAATTCGCGTGCCAGAATTTTTTTCGGTGTTTGGGAACGTTCCGTGCTCGTCCTGAATATGACCGGAATGCTTGTAAAGCTTATGCTTTATCTGTGAAAGGGGTTTTTCGGCGTTTTCGTATGCCTCCCATTCTATTTGGAGCTCCAGTACAGCTTGATCATTTTCTCGCTTGGTTTGCAGAATTAATGTTTTGCAAAGTCTATCTGCACCTAGTCGGCCTAGCCCTTTAGCCCCGGTGTAAATTCTTTCTTTATCCGAGATGTCCTGATGCGTCTTATGGCTTGTGCCAATAATCAACCAGTTTTCTTTTACTTCTTCATAAGACATGCCATCCCCATCATCATCAATTATTAGAGAGGGAAAGCCTTCTTTAGATTTGGTGAATGTAAGTCGTACGTTTTTTGAGTCGGCGTCATAGGAGTTTTTGATGAGCTCGGAGATAGCTACCATAGAGCTTGATATACTTTGTCGTCCGAGCTGAATAGGTAAACGAGCTGCGATCTCAAAAGGTAGCTCATCAAGCAATTCTTTCATTCAAACCTCCATGGTATTTCTGATATTGCCGATACGGTTAAGTGGCGGCATCGAATTCTGTTGTTCAGAAACTCATTAATATTTTCTTCTTTCAATAGCTTTAATAGTTCGCGACACCTATCTAGGCTTCCATTCTTCGGCGTTAAGACGATTAGGTGGTTTTCGACTGCGACTAATCTTTTTCCTAGAACTATAGTTGGCACAGCACGATGTCTGTCTCTAGGGCCAGATGTTCTTCTGATCGCAACAAAGGGCGGTTGGAAAACTCTCCCTGAAAATTTACGATTTTCTGAGATCTTCCCTATCTCCCCCCATCGTGGAAGAGTTTTTGGATGAATGTATGCATACAGTTTTCCTTCGTGAGGGTCTCTATATGGTACGACTGCTCCAACCGAGACCTCAAAAAAATCTCGGAGCTTAGGAGAGCCTTCGAGACCTAGCGTTTCCGCAGTCTGCCATTCAATTATGCTAGGGTTTTTCCGGTCAACTAGTCCATTGAGAATGAAAATATCAATATCGGTTTGCTTGTCGAATCTGCCTTCGACAGAGACTTTGGAAATGCTTAGAGTAGACTCAATCGCGTTACGCCACGCTTCAAATCTACTTCCGCTTCTAAGGACGTCGGGTAGAATAGCAGAAATCGATGAGCCGTCCTTTAAGACTTGTGTCAGCTCATAGTAGTAAATTGCCGCGTTGTTAATTTTGCCGTTAGCCCAACGATATTTTGCTACTGTCTTCGAGTTGTTGTAAGGTGGGTTAAGCGCGAGGTGTGTGGCCTTGGCTATAACTGCTATATTTTCTAAACAGTCGCCCGTGTGGATATTGGTTAACAAGTCCAGTAGTTCAGGTAGGCTTTTGTCTGCTTCAGCTCCCCTTACTAAGCTCTCAAGTACTAATCTCAACTTGGTGCAATAAACGAACTCTGGGAATAAATCAATTCCACATAGCTGTTTTCCCCATTGCTCTAAAGTCTCGCTGGCTAAAGGCATTACGGAAAGCTTTCTGGAGGCAGCAACAAGTAGACTTCCTGAGCCACACGTGGGGTCCACCACGAGAGAGCTATCATCAATTGGCTCGTTAAAAGAGTTTATAGCTTTTTCCGCCAGGGCATCGCTGGTAAAGAAAACTCCAGATTCGCGGAGAGTTGCTATATCTATTAGTTCTCTAACTTTGCTGGCTGTGATATTGCTATGATTGGAGAAGTTGGAATTGTAGTCTTTTTTCCATAGATGGAAGACTTGCTCAAGTTTTGTATTGTATTTCGCAAAGCCTTCCATTTGTTCCCCGTCTTGAATCTTGTTTGTTTCAATAGCTGTTTTTGGTGAATGAATTATAAGCATTAAGATTTATAGTTTTCTTGTGAGCGATGCATCTAGGTGACCTTCAAAATCAGAATACATTTCAACGTCACTCAGCAACCCTGAGGGAATCGCCATCCTTTGCACAAATATACAGCAGCGGTTGGGGGGCGCACGAGCAGGATCTGCGTCCAGTCGGAGAGGCCGGTTCGGAGAACCTGAAAAGATTGACGTATTTTCACAGAGCGTAGAACGAATTTTCACTGGTTGACCCTGCTAACCGTTAGGTCTCGCTACCATGCAAGGAGGATGGACATCTCGGTAGTTTTCAGCTATGGGGAACGAGCTAGGCTGTGATGAACCCGTAGGGAATGGCTTCTTAGGGATGCCCCAGGATTCCAAGTTTCGCGAGCTAGCCTGCAGTCGCTGACAGGGTCGACCCTGACGATCAAGATCATGGACCTGCGGAAGGTACGTGCAACTCCGTGATGGTCGCGAACACTCTTCCCTTGAAGGCCTGCCGGTTGGCATAGAGCATGAGGCCTTCGGGTACATCTGAATCAGGTGTTGCGCGTGCTCCACACGATCAGGGGCGTTTGTGGAGCAGAAAAATTGTAGAAGAACTGTCCGCAGAGCCAGTAACCGTTTCTTGCCGGCGACAGCCGGACGCGAGGAGTTGCTTCGAAGTGATTGCGGTCGCTCCTTGCGCAGAACCGTCCCAACTCAGAGATCAAAAATCCACAACACCTCCAAGCGTCGAACGATCAACCTGATGGTGAGCAGATAGTAATACCGCGTGTTTTCGCGACGCTGTTCTAAGTGATGCTTTAGAAACCACTCCAGATGCTTCCGCTGCCAAGCCCAAGGGCTCTCCCGCTGCCACCGCTTAGCTATAGCAGCCTGGATGATCCTCGCCTGCCGCAAATGGCGCAGCCGCGTCGCGTGTGATCCAGTCAATACGCCAGCCAAGAACACCTCCATATCAAACGCTTTACTCATGGCCGCCCCCCAATATAGGCAGCGACCACATCGACCCGGCCGTGTCCTAGCTCATAGCTGATTCGCAGGCGGGCGTCACGGTCAAGACATCGGTCCACGGTGTAGCACCTCCCACCATTAACAGGGGCGCGATCCCCGGTGATCCGCTGGTAGCGCTCGCACGCAAAAGCAGTCCTCAATTCGTGAAACCCTTTCAGGTGGTGTTTGTGCAATACCTCGCGGGCTGGTTTGGCAATTCCCTGTAAAACATCGAGATAGCTTTCGCTTGGCGCAATCAAGTTGTGGCTACCCGCCGGCGACACCTGCGCCGCAATCGTCAAGGCATCAAGAACCTGTTCATCGACCACAATCCACCGAGGGGCCGAAGCACCTGTGCGGCCCCCCTTAGTGCCATCCTGAATGTTGATCCTTCCAAGGTTGCTGGCCTCTCGGCAAAGGCGTGGCAGGTCAGCGAGGATCGCCTCGCGCAATCGCATGCCGGTCGCTCGCGCCAACAGAACGATCGCAGCGGCCCGTAGCTGATGTTGGCTACAAAGCGCATCGACGATCTGTTTAACCTGTTCGCGGTTTTGGCCTTGCGGTACCGACTGGCGAACCCCGGTGCGCTGCATACCCAACGCCTTGCTCGGACTGGGCAATTTCACGCACTGATCACCACGAAGCGCCGCCATTGTCCTGTTAACGCTGGAGAGGCGGTTTTGTGCGGTGCTGATGGCGAGGCTACCACACTCAACCGCATCGCGCAGATACGCCGCATAGTCCGCCAATACCTTCCGATCAATCTGCCGCGCATCATTGATACCTGGCCCTTGTTCGGAGCGGCACCACTTCACGAATGCCTGCCATCGACCACTGTGCGCCTTCACCGTACCGTAGTGGCCACCGCTGAACATGTCTTTCAGCGCCTGAGGTCCCGCGTAGCTCAATTGCCTGCCATAGCCGAAATTACGACCATCTCGTCTACCCACCAATGCCATGTTGGTCACCTCATTTGCCGTTCTCCAATCCTCGCCCCACGTCATCCCGCCAAGAATGCTGAGTGTTATCAGGGATCAAGGCCCCTGCGACCTGTGGGGAATGTCCTCTACGCGGGACTGGCGGCTCCTTACGACCGGGAGCAAGGGCATCTCATGATCTGGCCTCCTGAGCACCGTTACCGGTGGGCGGGTGGAGGCTGCATTGGCTGACGAGTCCAGTGCCGCGAGATCCTGAGCCGGGTGAATGCAGCAATGTGATGACCGGGGCATGCCTGACTGTCAGTCAGGTGCAGTCCATTCCCTAGTCTGCGGCACCATCATCTACATCGCTGTTGCTGGTGACATCGGCGTTTGTCACGCCGATTGTCACGAGTGGAGTTGCCGCAGAGCCAGGTGCGATGAGGGCTGCAGCAGTGCTAGAAGCGCCCGTCTCTTTCCAGGAGAAAGAGACGGGCGCAGGTTGGTGCAAGATTCGGCCAAGCGGATTGGTTGCTGCAGGGCAGCGAAGTAGGAGGTGTTGCCTGGCGCACGAGGGCCATGATCTGAAGTAGGCATCCATCACCGGGGAGGTGACCGGGCGAGCTGCCGGATGCGAATCGCCATTTGGGGGAGAACCACCGCGAGAGCGGCGTGACCTTCAAGGCTCGGGCCACCTGGGTTGCTGTCATCGACAGCGCTTGCACGACCTGTTCTACGCCTGTGGATAAACGCGGTCAAGGTTCGAGATTCAGCGCCACTTTGGACTTTAAGAGCGGTTATCCACCGATGGAATTCCGTGGTAAATCCTGGATAACGTGTTCGCTTTTAGCTCTTCAAAGTGAGGTCCTTCCAAACAGGGCGGCTTTGCAGCCCTGTTTGGAAGGACCCGTGCTGAGAAGCGGATGAGCGAGGCTGCTTGACCCGAATCTTGAACGTTCAGTTGTTGCTGCTGCCGTTCTTGCGCCGTACAGAGCTAGCGGATCGGTACCACGTTCTTGTCTCTGACTTGACCGTAGGCTGAGGCAAGCAGGCTGCCGGTGGCGGCTTTCTGGATGTACTCACTCCACCAGGCCATCATCGGGCGCCGGCGCTCGATGTAGTCGGCCCGGTTGTAAGCGCTGCGCACCTCATCCTTGTCGACATGCGCCAGTGCGACCTCAATGAGTTCGGCGTCCCACCCATGTTCATTCAAGATGGTGCTGGCCATCGAGCGCATACCGTGGCTGACCAATCGATCCTGAAAGCCCATGCGTTTCAATGCCATGTTGGCGGTCTGGCTATTGGCGTGGGTGCGTGGATTTCTATCGGCCGGGAAGACGTATTCGCGATGGCCGCTGTGAGTCTTCAGTGACTCCAATAGTGCGACAGCATGATCACTCAACGGGATGCTGTGTGGACGGCGCTTCTTCATACGCTCCGGTGGGATAGTCCAGACACGCCTTTCGAAGTCAATGTCTGCCCAGCGAGTAGTCGCCGCCTCGGCGGGGCGAGTCATCGTGTGCAACTGCCATTCGATTAGGCAGCGGGTCGTGCGTTTGATACTGGCGTTCGCGATCTCCAGCATGAGCTCGGGGAGTTCTTCGGGCGGAAGCGCAGCCATGTTCTCTTTCTTGGGCTTCTTGAATACTGCCCTGATGCCGGTGAGCGGGTTGGCGAAGATCAGGCCGGAGTTTACGCCGTAGGTCATGATCTCGTTTAGCCGCTGGCTAAGACGCTTGACCGTCTCCAGGCTGCCTTTCGCTTCGATTGGGCGAAGCAGTCCGATCACCATCGGCGCGGTGATTTTGGTGAGTGGTGTCGTCTTCAAATCGGGGAACACGTGCAGCGTGAGCGACCGCCAGATGTCCTCGGCGTAGGCTGGAGTGACCGAGTCTTTCTTGAGTTCAAACCAAGCGGTGGCCACGTTCTCGAAGGTGTGTTCGGTTTCCGCGCGTTTGGCTTCATTCAACGTATTGCGCTGCACCTTCGGATCAATGCCCTGTGCGAGCAGCTCGCGCGCATCGACTGCCATCTTTCGTGCATTCGCCAGTGACAGTTCGGGGTAGGTCCCGAAGCCGATGTTGATGCGCTTTTTGGTCACCGGTTCGCGGTAGTTGAAATTCCACAGCAACGAGCCGTTGCTGCGTACGCGGAGCTGCAAACCGTCACCGTCAGTAAGGACGCAATCCTTGGACGCCGGTTTGACTCCCTTGGGCTGTCGATCGGAGAGGCGGAGGTTTTGAGCAGGCATGAGATTGGCCTCAAGCACTGATTCGGTATTCCAAAGATTAGCACCGGGTGAGGTGGAATACCGCCTGGAATACCCGAACGGTTGGAACTCAAAAACTCTCAAAAGACCGCAAAAGCGCTGGAGGCCGCGTATTTACTGGATAGCAGGCACAAAAAAAGACGTCCGTGGACGTCTTTGTTTTATCATTTGGTGGAGCCGGGGGGATTTGAACCCCCGTCCGCCAGTACTCCGCTGTCGGTACTACATGCTTAGCCGTGTCTACTGAGTTAATCCGCAGCCGCCCGACTGGCAGGGTGCATTGGACGAGCTGTGTAAGTTTTAGTCGCTTTGCCCACAGCGTGCTACACGACGATCCTGTTCTGCGTGACGATCACTTTGGGTTTACAGGCATCCCCTGATGATCGCTGGCACCGAAGTAGCCAGAAGAGCGGCTCAGCTACCGTTAGGCAGCGAGAGCTTGGCCCTCGTAGGTTTCGTCATTGGCAACTATAGAAAGTTGCAACAGTGGATTTACGACTTCTGTTACCAAGTCGGCATGCACCTAAAGTTTCGCAACCGGCGTCGAATCCTAATCGGCCCCAGCCCCTGCGGTTAGGCAGGGGAGACGTAGTCTACGTCATTTTGCGGCGTCAGGCCAACCCTATGGTTGGCTTGGCGGTCAGCCTTTGCTTTTCTGAGCATCCATCAGGATGTTCATGGCATCGGTGGAGTGCGAGATGCAGGCTTTTTCGTCCTTGGCAGCGTGGGCGGCCATGGCTGCTTTGTACGCGTCGTCGTATTGGCTCTTGGCAGGGTCGCCCAGTTGCATGGAAGTGGTCTTGGCGTCGTTCAGCTTCTGCATGTTGACGGCGCACAGGTCTTCAGCTGCGAACACAGGGGATGCTACCAGGGCGGAGGCTACGATCAGGCCGGACAGATAGGTACGCTTCATAAGAATCTCCTTACTCAAGGTGGACTCGGCGCTCCTCGGTAGGATCGGCGTCCGCAGTCAGAAATAGCCCGATTGCTTGCGGGCCTGATAAATGGACTTCGCGCCAATGCAGGGGTTCTACGCAAAACGTGTGCGGATGTAAAAAAATTCATAAGGCACCAAAAGGGGGCATGATAGCCCCCAGGTTTGGTGTGATAGACGTAGATCGGCTGCCGATCAGTGCACCAGCATGCCGGTGAACCAGTACGCTTGGGCCAGGGTGATCAAGCCGATGATGGTGGCGAACAACAGGCTGTGCTTGAGCGTGAAGCGCAGCAGGTCGGACTCGCGGCCCACCAGCCCGGTGGCAGCACAGGCGACGGCGATGGATTGTGGCGAGATCATCTTGCCGGTCACGCCGCCGCTGGAGTTGGCGGCCACCATCAACACATCGCTGACACCTAGCTGGTGCGCGGTGGTGGCCTGCAGCGAGCCGAACAGGGCGTTGGACGAGGTGTCCGAGCCGGTGAGGAACACACCGAGCCAGCCCAGGAACGGCGAGAAGAACGGGAACGCGGAGCCGGTACCGGCCAGGACCAGCGCCATGGTGGAGGACATGCCCGAGAAGTTGGTGACGAAGGCGAAGGCCAGCACCATGCCGATGGACAGGATCGGCCAGCGCAGTTCGAACAAGGTTTCACCGAACGTCTTGAACGCGGTCTTGATATTGATGCGCAGCACCATCATCGAGATGATCGCGGCAAACAGAATCGCCGTGCCGGTGGCCGAGATCGGGTCGAACTTGAACACGGCGGGCATCGGTGTGGCGGTGGCGACGATGGGCGCGGTCTTTAGCACCAGTTGGTCCAGGTGCGGGATGGCGAAGTTGAAGACGAAGTCGTACATGGCGCCGCCCGGGGCGAACATCGCCTTGAACGGCTTCAGGGTCCAGATGGTGACGAGTACGGTCAGGATCAGGAACGGCGACCAGGCCTTGAGAATCTGCCCCAGGCTGTAGGGCGTTGGCGTCGAGCCACCGACAGTGCTGGCTTTGCCTGTTGGCCCGCCGCCCATCACGGCTGCGCCACCGCTGACGGCGACCGTTTCGCGGCTGGCCGCGCGCTTGGGTTGCCACACTTTGAGAAACAGGGTTAGGCAGACGATGCTGGCCAGGGCCGAGGTGATGTCGGGTAGTTCCGGACCGATGAAATTGGAGGTCAGGTACTGCACGATGGCGAAGCTCAGGCCTGCGACCAGCGCCGCTGGCCAGGTTTCCCGAACGCCGCGCAGGCCGTCCATGATGAACACCAGCCAGAACGGTACGATCAGCGACAGCAGCGGCAGTTGGCGGCCGGTCATGGCGCCGATCTTGAACGGGTCGATGCCGGTCACCTGACCCGCGACGATGATCGGGATGCCCAGCGCGCCGAAGGCCACCGGCGCGGTGTTGGCGATCAGGCACAGGCCTGCGGCGTACAGCGGGTTGAAGCCCAGGCCCACCAACAGGGCCGCGGTAATCGCCACCGGCGCGCCGAAGCCTGCCGCCCCTTCCAGAAACGCGCCGAAGCAGAAGCCGATCAGCAGCACTTGCAGGCGCTGGTCGTCGGTGATGGACAGCACCGAGCTGCGGATGATTTCGAACTGGCCGCTCTTCACCGTGAGTTTGTAGAGGAACACGGCGGCAACGATGATCCAGGCAATCGGCCACAGGCCGTACATGAATCCGTAACCCGCGGCGGCCAGCGCCATGTCGGCGGGCATGCCGTAGGCGAAGATGGCCAGGATGATGGACAGCGCCAGCGTGATGCTGCCGGCGATATGACCCTTCATGCGGAACACGGCCAACGCCAGGAAGAAGAACACGATGGGAATGACGGCAACCAGGGCGGACAGCCCGAGGCTTCCGAGCGGGTTGTAGATCTGCTGCCAGGTTTGCATAAGCTGAGGCCCCTTGTTTTTTTTGGAAGGCTTGGCGCTGTAGTGCGGCTGCGTGATTGCAGAAATTGGTAATACCAATTTACAATAAATCCAAGTCAGGTTAGGGCGCAGCCGTTGGGCTGTCAATTTCCTTGTCTATGACTTTGGTCGAGTGCGGCCAAAGCAATCGTGTGTTGGAGCCACCCATGGGTATTGATCAAGTCCGTCAGCGGCGTTTGTCCGATGGCATCATCGAGCGTCTGGAAGCCATGATTCTGGAGGGCACGCTGCGTGCAGGCGAGCGCTTGCCGGCCGAGCGGGCGCTCGCCGAGCAATTTGGCGTGTCGCGCCCCTCGCTGCGCGAAGCCATCCAGAAGCTGGTCGCCAAGGGCATGCTGGTCAGTCGTCAGGGCGGCGGCAACTATGTCTGCCACAAGCTGGGCTCGACCTTCAGCGATCCATTGCTGGCGCTGCTGGAGAGCAATCCGGAGAGTCAGCGCGATCTACTGGAATTTCGCCACACGCTGGAAGCGTCATGTGCGTTCTATGCGGCGCAGCGCGCCACTGAGATCGACCGTGAACAACTGAAGCTGGCCATGGATGTTCTGGAAGACTGTTACCGGCGAGTCGACAGCGTGACGCGGGAGGAGGAGGGCGTGGCCGATGCCAACTTCCATCTGGCCATCGCCGAAGCCAGTCACAACGCGGTGTTGCTGCACACCGTGCGCGGGCTGTTCGACATGCTCAAGCGCAATATGGTGGTGAACATCGGGGGGATGCATCGGCACAGTGTCGAAACCCGCGACAAGCTCATCGCGCAGCATCGGCAGCTATTTCAAGCAATCGTCGAGGGGCAGGCAGAACAGGCGCGGGAGTTGGCCAGTCTGCACATCACCTACGTGCAGGGCGTGCTCGACGAGGCGCGGCAGACGGTGCAGCGAACCGCTCGCGCGCAGCGGCGCAACGGCTTGTAAAGGTCAAGCCGGGAATCGCGGCGAAGCCGGCGCTGCAAGGAGCGGGAAGTTAGTCTTCCTTGCCCTTGTTGCGCACGGCACGCTGCAGCTCGCGGTTGGAATCGCGTTCGCGCTCGGTGTCGCGCTTGTCGTATTCCTTCTTGCCCTTGCCCAGAGCGATTTCGCACTTGATCAAGTGCTTGCTCCAGTAGATCGACAAGGCCACGCAGGCATAGCCCTTCTGCTGAACCTGGGCGAACAGCTTTTCCAGTTCGCGGCGGTTGAGCAACAGTTTGCGGGTACGCGTCGGGTCGGCGATCACGTGGGTGCTGGCCGTGGTCAGGGGGGTGAAGTGGCTACCCATCAGCCAGGCTTCGCCATCCTTGAGCAGCACGTAGCTGTCCACCAGTTGCGCCTTGCCGGCACGCAGGCTTTTTACTTCCCAGCCGGCCAGGACCAAGCCAGCCTCGAAACGGTGTTCGATGAAGTAATCGTGTCGCGCTTTCTTGTTCTGCGCGATGGTCCCTGTAGGGTGTTTCTTTAATTTGGCCATAGGGCGCGCATTATAGGCAGTCGTTGCGCTCTCGGCTACGGTATTGCGGTGTGCTTGAGCGGTTGCAATGAATACCGGACAATACGTGATCTTTTTGGATAGCCTGCGCTCTGCCGCTGTCGACAAAGAAGCCCCATGATTTCGTTGGCGTGCCCCCTGTCTGCTGGCATGCCTACCTTATTTTCAAGGCGCCGTTGGCGTCGTCCGGCCGGCGCGTGATGCTCGCGTCCGCCGCCCAGCTTTGGAAGTGACGCTCGCATGACTACCCATATTCAACGCTCGGCTTTGCTGCCATATCCTGCTCAGGCCCTGTATGACCTGGTCAACGATGTGTCGCGCTATCCCGAGTTCCTGCCCTGGTGTTCGGCCACCACCATCCTCGAAGAAACCGACACCTTGATGCGTGCGAACCTGGACATCGCCAAGGGTGGGTTGAGTCAGCACTTCGTGACCCGCAATACTCTGGAGCCTGGTCGCTCCATCGAAATGAACCTGGAAGAAGGCCCGTTCAATCAATTGCACGGTATGTGGATATTCAAGCCGTTGGGTGAGAAGGCCTGCAAGATCAGCCTGGATCTGTCCTTCGACTACGCAGGCCCCATCGTTCGTGCCACCTTGGGTCCGCTGTTCAACCAGGCTGCCAATACCCTGGTCGATGCCTTTTGCCAGCGCGCCAAGCAGTTGCATGGCTGACCAGTCGATCGAGATCGAGGTGGTCTATGCCGCTGTCGATGACCAGGCATTGATCTCGCTTCAGGTACCCGTAGGTACCACGGTGGCCCAGGCCATCGAGATGTCGGGCATCGCCGAACGCTTTCCCGGCGTGGACTTCTCCCAATGTCCGGTAGGCATCTTCGCAAAGCTTGTGGATTCTCCTGCGGAACAGGTGCTGCAGGCAGGTGATCGCATCGAGCTCTATCGACCTTTGTTGGCGCACCCGAAAGAAGTGCGGCGATTGCGCGCGGCCAAGGCGGCGCAAGCGCGCAAGACACGCTGAGATACGTGTTCTTCGCCCATGAAAAAGCCCGGCATCACCGGGCTTTTTTCGTATCGCCTGCTTACTGCGGCGAAACGTCCAGCGGCTGGGGCGTTGGGACGGGAACCGTCTTCACACCGTCCACATCGCGCTGGATGTCTTCGAGCATCGACCCAGGCTTGGGTGGCTCTTCGGCTTTCTGTGGCTCGCCCTGTTGAGGCACGACGTTGGTGTCGGTATCGCTGCCCAGAATCGCCTGATCCTTGCTGACGCCAGGCATGAAGTCGCCGGACAGGCCGACCAGCTGGTCGTTGCCGTTGAACAGGACACTCATGCGTTCCTGCTGACGTTCGCCGCCGCCTGGCTGCAGGCTGTACAGGTAATCCCAGCGATTGGCGTGGAACGTGTCGACCAGCAGAGGGTTGCCCATGATAAACCTTACTTGCCGACGGGTCATTCCGGGCCTTAACTGGTCTATCATGTCCTGCGTGACGACATTGCCCTGCTGGATGTCGATTTTGTAAACCCCGGGGAATGAACAACCGGCGAGTGCGAGCAGTCCCACGAAGGTGAGGCTGGTTAGCAAGTGCTTGGTGTTTTGCATCGGTGGGCGACTTCCACTATCTTTGCTGGGACAACGTAAACCCCGATCATACCCGTATTAAGAGATGCTGCGAAGCCGCATCGTTGAGAAAGCTGACCATGGTTGATAATAGCGAACTGCGTAAAGCCGGCCTCAAGGTGACCCTTCCACGGGTCAAGATTCTGCAAATGCTGGAATCGGCACAGCAACGCCACATGAGCGCCGAAGAGGTCTACAAGGCGCTGATGGAGGCTGGCGAGGATGTGGGTCTGGCCACGGTTTACCGTGTTCTGACTCAATTCGAAGCGGCCGGTCTGGTAGCACGTCACAACTTCGACGGCGGCCATGCCGTGTTCGAATTGGCAGACGGCGAGCATCACGACCACATGGTCGATGTGGAGTCGGGTGAAGTGATCGAGTTCACCGATCACGAGATTGAACGGCTCCAGAAAGAGCGTGCGATCCAGAACGGCTACGAGTTGGTCGATCACAACCTGGTGCTGTACGTGCGCCGGCCCAAGTAATCTCGGGCTTGATGCAGAAAGGCGACCCGAGGGTCGCCTTTTTTGTATGCGGTGTGTCAGTGAGGGCCTATTCGCGGGCAGAGCCCGCTCCCACAGGAAGGCAACCTCCCCCATGTGGGAGCGGGCTCTGCCCGCGAAGAGGTCGGACCTGCCACCATCACCCCTTGGCCGTCACCACCATCTTCTTGGCATGGGCAAGTGATTCCTTGGTCAAATCGATCCCGCCCAGCATCCGCGCCACTTCTTCCACGCGCTCGCCCTTGCCCAGGTTCGACACCGCCGTGCGCGTCTCGTCGCTGCCGCGCACCTTGTGCACGAACAGATGATGATGCCCTTGAGCCGCCACCTGCGGCAGGTGGGTCACGGTCAGCACCTGGCCACGTTCACCCAGGCGACGCAGCAACTGGCCGACAATTTCGGCGGTAGGCCCGCCGATGCCCACGTCCACTTCGTCGAACACCAGCGTCGGGACCCGCGAGGTCTGCGCCGTGATCACCTGGATCGCCAGACTGATCCGCGACAGCTCACCACCCGAAGCCACCTTGGCCAGGGGCTTCATGGGCTGCCCAGGGTTGGCGCTGACCAGCAGCTCAACCTGCTCCAGACCATTGGGGTGCAAATCCTCATGGGCGTTGGCGCGCAGTTCGATAGTGAAGCGCCCGCCAGGCATGCCCAAGCGCTGGATTTCCACTTCCACCGCCGCGGCCAGTTGCGCTGCCGCATGGGTGCGCAGGCCGGTCAGCTCGCGCGCTTTTTCCTGATAGTGACGGGCATAGGCCGCCAGTTCTTCACCCAGTTGCTCGATCGATTCATCGCTGGCGTTCAAGCCTTCCAGCTCTTCGAGCAAACGGTGTTGCAGCGCCACGACTTCAGTCGGGTGCACGCGGTGTTTGCGCGCCAGGGTATAGATAGTGTCGAGGCGCTCCTCGATGTGCTGCAAACGCGCCGGGTCTGCCTCGAAGTGGTCGAGAAAGCGATTGAGTTCGCCGACCGCTTCTTCCACCTGAATCTGCGCCGTGGCCAGCATCGAGGCGGCTTCGCCCAGCGCGTTCGGTGCATTGCTGACGCCGCCCAGGCGATTCAGACTGGCGGTCAGCGCGCTGAGCACGTTGCCCGAATCGTTTTCGCTGCAGTGGTCGATGACCTGGCGGCAGATGCCGAACAGCGCTTCGGCGTTGGTCAGGTTCTTGTGTTCCTGTTCCAGCTGCTCCAGCTCGTTTTCACCCAGGCCGAGATTCTCCAGCTCTTCCAGCTGATAGCTGAGCAGCTGGTGGCGTGCGCGCTGCTCGTCGCCGGAATCCGACAGGCGTTCGAGTTCCTGGCGAGTCTGCCGCCATTTCTGCGCGGCCAGTTGCACTTGGCGAGCCAGGTCGCTGGCACCGGCATATTCGTCGAGCAGGCGGCGATGGGTGTCGGTCTTGAGCAGCGACTGGTGCTCGTGCTGGCTGTGGATGTCGATCAGCAGCTCACCCAGAGACTTGAGGTCGCCCAGCGGGCAGGGGGTGCCGTTGATGTAGCCGCGCGAACCGCCCTTGGCGGTGATCACCCGGCGCAGAATGCAGGGGCCGTCGGTTTCCAGGTCGCGCTCGGCCAGCCAGGCACTGGCCTCGGGGATATCGACCAGGTCGAACGTGGCCAGAATGTCGGCCTTGTCGGCGCCTGGGCGAACCACGCCGCTGTCGGCACGGTCGCCCAGGGCAAGGCCCAGCGCATCGAGCATGATCGATTTGCCGGCGCCGGTTTCGCCCGTGATCACGCTCATCCCGCGCTCGAGTTCGAGGTCGAGATGTTCGACGATGGCATAGTTGTGTACGGACAGGTGCACCAGCATAAGACCGCCCCCAGGCATGAATGTCTGGTTATTTATACAGTGTTTCATGCAGGACTGACAATATTCGTCCTTAGCTCGTTTTCGCCTGATCCCGGGAGTTTTTATTGCTGACCCGCAAAGCTCGCGTAACGCCGCTTGTCGTCAGCCCTTGAAGCGCGGATTTGCGACCCCATATACCGGTCAGAAGCGCGAGTCGACCTCGCGGACGTAATCGAGAGGAGAGAACCAATGGCTGACGAACAGAACCTGGACGATCAGAATCTAGACGCTAATCAGGCTGCCGACGCCGGTGCCGAAGACCTCACCGCGCGCGTGCAATTGCTCGAAGAGCAGCTCGCCGCCGCCCAGGACCAGTCCCTGCGCGTAGCCGCCGACCTGCAGAACGTTCGCCGCCGTGCCGACCAGGACGTGGAAAAAGCGCACAAGTTTGCCCTCGAGAAGTTCGCCGGCGACCTGCTGCCTGTGCTCGACAGTCTGGAGCGCGGCATCGAGCTGTCCAGCCCCGATGACGAAAGCATCCGTCCGATGCGCGAAGGCATGGAGCTGACTCTGAAGATGTTCCAGGACACGCTCAAGCGTTACAACCTCGAAGCCATCGATCCGCATGGTCAGCCGTTCAACGCCGAGCATCATCAGGCCATGGCCATGCAGGAAAGCGCGGACGTCGAGCCCAACAGTGTCTTGAAAGTTTTCCAGAAGGGCTATCAGCTCAATGGACGCCTGCTGCGCCCGGCCATGGTCGTGGTCAGCAAGGCCGCCGCACCGGTTTCGCCTTCGATCGACGAGCAGGCTTGAAATCGGCCAAGTGGCCCCCATCTTAGTGTCAAGCGTTTAAGTGCTACCGCAGACAGCCACCACTGTCGCGGCAACCAAATCCAAAATTTTCGGGCCTTAGTGCCAGGAGAAGAAACATGGGCAAGATTATCGGTATCGACCTGGGGACTACCAACTCCTGCGTCTCCATTCTGGAAAACGGTAAGGCCAAGGTCATCGAGAACGCCGAAGGCG
>NZ_DJUS01000063.1:0-5224 GCF_002438365.1 Pseudomonas sp. UBA6276 | reverse complement strand
GCCAGCTACCGCGCCGGCGCGCACATGGCCGTGGCCATGGCGGTGGAACGCATGCCGGCGCAGGCGCGCCGAGTGGCGGCGGTGGCCGTGCAGATCCTGATGGCGGTGGTCGCGCTGTTCATGATCGTCAAGGGCTTCAAGCTGTGCGCCAACACCTGGAACCAGTACCTGGGTGAGATTCCTTCCCTGCGAGTGGGTATTTCCTACTTGCCCATCCCGCTCGGCGGCATCGTGACCCTGGTGTTCATCCTGGAAAAGCTCTTCCTGGGTGACCAGAGCCACCGCGCCGTGATGCGGTTCGACGTCGTAGAAGCCAGTGAAGGTGCTGCGTAAATGGATGCTCTCATACTGTTGGGCAGCTTCATCGCCCTGATCCTGGTGGGGATGCCGGTGGCCTATGCGCTGGGCCTGTCGGCCTTGATCGGGGCCTGGTGGATCGAGATTCCGGCCGACGCGCTGATGATCCAGATCGCCGGTGGGGTCAACAAGTTCTCGTTGCTGGCCATTCCGTTCTTCGTGCTCGCCGGCGCGATCATGGCCGAGGGCGGCATGTCGCGACGGCTGGTGGCCTTCGCCGGCGTGCTGGTGGGGTTCGTGCGCGGTGGACTGTCGCTGGTCAACATCGTCGCCTCGACCTTTTTCGGCGCCATCTCCGGCTCGTCCGTGGCCGACACCGCCTCGGTGGGTTCGGTGCTGATTCCGGAAATGGAGCGTGCAGGTTATCCACGCGATTTCTCCACGGCGGTGACGGTCAGCGGCTCGGTACAGGCTCTGCTCACGCCGCCCAGCCACAACTCGGTGCTGTACTCCCTGGCCGCGGGTGGCTCGGTGTCGATCGCCTCGCTGTTCATGGCCGGGGTCATGCCGGGGCTGTTGCTCAGCGCGGTGATGATGGGCCTGTGCATGATCTTTGCGCGCAAGCGCAATTATCCCAAGGGCGAAGTGATCCCGATGCGCCAAGCGCTGAAGATCGCCGGTGAAGCGCTGTGGGGGCTGATGGCGCTGGTGATCATTCTCGGCGGTATCCTGTCGGGCGTATTCACCGCGACCGAGTCGGCGGCCATCGCCGTGCTGTGGTCGTTCTTCGTGACCATGTTCATCTACCGCGACTACAAATGGCGCGATCTGCCCAAGCTGATGCATCGGGCAGCTCGGACCATTTCCATCGTGATGATTCTGATCGGTTTCGCGGCCAGCTTCGGCTACATCCTGACGCTGATGGAAATCCCGATGAAGATCACCACGGCGTTCCTGACCCTGTCGGACAACCGCTACGTGGTGCTGATGTGCATCAACGTGATGCTGTTGATGCTCGGCACGATCATGGACATGGCGCCGCTGATTCTGATCCTGACGCCGATCCTGCTGCCCGTGGTCGTCAGCGTGGGCGTGGATCCGGTGCATTTCGGCATGATCATGCTGGTCAACCTGGGCATCGGCTTGATCACACCACCGGTGGGCGCGGTGCTGTTCGTCGGTGCGGCGATCGGCAAGGTGACCATCGAGGCCACGGTGAAGGCGTTGCTGCCGTTCTACCTGGCGCTGTTCCTGGTGTTGATGATGGTGACCTACATCCCTGCCATCTCGCTGTGGCTGCCGAGCGTGGTGTTGTAAATCCGATTGCCGCGGTGTGTGCGACACACCGCAGCAGTCCGTCACGCCAAAATCCCTGTAGCAGCGGCGCAAGCCGCGTCGGCGATACATGCGGTCAAGCTGTCACACCGCGGCTAATTCGGACGCGGCTTGCGCCACTGCTACAGGGGTAATGCGCGGGGTGTAAAGGATGGGGCGGTGTTGGGCTGCCAATCGGCACTCCCAACGCCAGGCGTCGCGCAACATGTCGTCCAGGGTGCGTCGGGCCTGCCAGCCCAGTTCACGGCGCGCCTTGTCCGGATCGGCCCAGCACTGGGCAACATCGCCCGCACGCCGGGGCTCGAACACGAGCGGCACAGACACCCCGCACGTGCGCGTGAATGCATCGACCACCTGCAACACCGAATAGCCCTGCCCCGTCCCCAGGTTCCAGACCTGCACCCCGCTGCCCCCCATCAAGGCCTGCAAGGCCAGCCAGTGCCCCTCGGCCAAATCCATGACGTGCACGTAGTCACGCACCCCGGTGCCATCCACCGTGGCGTAGTCGTTGCCATACACGTGGAGCACGTCCCGCTGCCCGCTGGCCACCTGCAGCAGATAAGGCAGCAGGTTGTTGGGTACCTGCGCAGGCGCTTCGCCCAACTCACCGGAATCGTGCGCACCGATGGGGTTGAAATAGCGCAGCAGCCCGACCGACCAGCGCGCATCGGAAGCGGCCAGGCTGGTCATGACGTTCTCGGCCATCAGTTTGGAAAAACCGTAGGGGTTGGTCGGCAGCCCGGTCGCACAGCGTTCGTCGATGGGCATCCGCGGACTGTCGCCATAGACCGTCGCCGACGAACTGAAAATGAGGGTAAAGACCCCAGCGGTCGCCATGGCCTGACACAGCGTGATGCTGCCGCCGACATTGCTGTCGTAGTAGCGCAACGGTTCGCGGACGCTTTCGCCGACCGCCTTCAACCCCGCACAGTGAATCACCGCGGTAATGGGAAAGTCGGCGAACAGCGCGTCCAGCTGCGCCCGATTACGCACGTCGCCAAAGACGAAGCGTGCCCGCCGTCCGCCCAGCCTGGCGATGCGTTCCAGGCTGGTGCGCGAGCTGTTGCACAGGTTATCGAGAATGACCACCGTCTGCCCGTGGCCCAACAACTGCAAAACGACCTGCGCGCCGATATAACCCGTACCGCCTGTGACCAGAATCATCGTCGTCGCTCCCGGCGCCCGCAGGCACACTGGTCAAGATCAAGGGATAGCACCTGCGTGATACGACGACGGGATCAGGCCTATGAAGCTATGCCCTCGGGCCCTCCATGGAGTTCCCATGCAGTGCCGGACGGTCGCTTGGGGAAAGTTGAACGAGCGCAGCTTCGGCAGCGTCCAAACCTTGCCAATGCACAGATCATGACCTTCCCCACCGGGTCTGTTCATTGCCGCGCACAATCCATACGGGTGGCGTCGAAGCTCAGTCCCCGCTGACTTCAGTCCCGATTCAGGCTCTGAAACAAGGACACCCCCATGAACGATGTGGCGCCCAACGGCTCTACCCCCACTGCTCATTCCCGCGCCCTGCGCGATCCTGCGCCCACCCGCCGGCCGCTCATGCTGTGTCTGTCCCATCTGCGCTGGGGCTTCGTCTACCAGCGCCCACAGCACGTCATGTCACGCCTGGCGCAAGGCTATGACGTGCTGTTCTTCGAAGAGCCAGTGTTCGCTGATCACGTCGAGCCGCAGTTGCTGACCAGCCAGCCCACCCAGAGCGTGACCGTGCTGGTCCCGCAATTGCCTGCCGGTGTGCCCCACGAACGGGTTATCGCCTTGCAACGCGAACTGCTCGATGCCTACCTGGCCGAGCATCGACACGATGAATTGCTGCTGTGGTACCTGACGCCGATGAGCCTGGCGTTCACCGACCACCTGCAGGCCCAGGTGACGATCTTCGATTGCATGGACGAGCTGTCGGCGTTCATGGGCGCGCCACCGGAGCTCATTGAAAGGGAACGTCAACTACTGGCGCGTGCCGACGTGGTGTTCAGCGGCGGGCACAGCCTGTGGGAGGCCAAGCGCCACCAACACGCCAACGCCCACGCCATGCCCAGCAGCGTCGACATCGCCCATTTTGCCCAGGCCCGAAAACTGCTCCCCGATCCCGCCGACCAGACGGCGATCGGCCATCCGCGGCTGGGCTTTTTCGGGGTGATCGACGAGCGCTTCGACATCCAGCTGGTCGATGAACTGGCCCGACAGCGGCCGCAGTGGCAGATCGTGCTGATCGGCCCGGTGGTCAAGATCGACCCGCAGACCCTGCCGCGACGCGCCAACATTCACTACCTGGGCGGCAAGCAGTACAGCGACTTGCCCCAGTATCTGGCCGGTTGGGAAGTCGCGTTGATGCCCTTCGCCATCAACGCCTCGACACGCTTCATCAGTCCAACCAAGACCCCCGAATACCTCGCCGGTGGACGCCCGGTGGTGTCCACGCCGATCGCCGACGTGATCAACGATTACGGTGACAGCGGGGTCGTGACCATTGCCCAGACACCGGCTGCCTTCATCGCCGCGGTAGAACATGCCCTGGGCGCCGAGGCACGCGACAGCGTGCTGGCCCAGGCCGATGCAGCATTGAACGGCATGTCGTGGGACAAAACCTGCGCGGCCATGAAGGAGCAGATCGAATGCCTCAGGTAAACCTCGAAAGCGCCAGCCGCGGCCCGTCCGCCCATGGCGACGGCCGTCCCTACGACTATGTAGTCGTGGGCGCCGGCTTTGCCGGCAGCGTCATTGCCGAGCGCCTGGCCGAAGGGCTTGGCCTGAACGTGCTGGTGATCGACCGCCGTGAGCACATCGGCGGCAATGCCTACGACCATCTGGATGCAGCCGGCGTGATGGTCCACCGCTATGGCCCGCATATCTTTCACACCAATGCCCAGCGCATCGTCGACTACCTGTCGCGCTTCACCCAGTGGCGCCCCTACGAGCACCGAGTGCTGGCACAGGTCGACGATCATCTGGTGCCGATTCCGATCAACCTCACGACCCTCAACACGCTGTTCGGCCTGCAGATGGATGAGGCTCAGGCCGAACGCTTTCTAGCCGAGCGCGCACAGCCGGTGGAGTGCATCCGCACCTCCGAGGACGTGGTGATCAATCAGATCGGCCAAGAGCTTTACCAGAAGTTCTTCCAGGGCTACACCCGCAAGCAATGGGGCCTGGACCCGTCGCAGCTGGACAAGTCGGTGACCTCGCGCATCCCCACGCGCACCAACGAGGATGACCGCTACTTCACCGACAGCTTCCAGGCCATGCCGCTGGACGGTTACACCCGCATGTTCGAGAACATGCTCGACCACCCGCGTATCGACGTGCTGCTGGACACCGATTTCGCCCAGGTTCGCGAGCAGCTGTCCTACGCCCAGCTGATCTACTGCGGCCCGGTGGATGAGTATTTCGGCTTCCGTCTGGGCCGCCTGCCCTACCGTTCGCTGCGCTTCGAGCACAAGACGTTGCAGCAACCCCAGCTGCAAGCGGTGGCCGTGGTCAATTACCCGGACGAAGCGGTGCCCTACACACGGATCACCGAATACAAGCACCTGACCGGGCAGCAACACCCGCAGACCAGCATCACCTACGAGTA